>NZ_JBFAMR010000017.1:58148-128421 GCF_040656595.1 Actinoplanes sp. NPDC049802 | reverse complement strand
CCGGCAGCCGGACCACCAGGACGGGTCCACTGTGCATCCGGCCGATCCAGTTGGGGCGCGAATCGCGCCCCAACTCAACACGCAAAAAGGCGGGTCGAACCCGTGGAGCCGGTCAGGCCTGGACGGTGAGGCCGGTCGCCGTGCGAATGGCGTCGGTGAGGTGCTCGCCGGGGGCGACGCGGGCGTTGGGCCAGAGCACCGAGCGGTTGACGGTGCCCTCGACGACGGTGCCGGCGCCGAGCACGGACCCGGTGGCCTCGCCGGTGACGCGAGCCGAGGCGTCGGCCAGGGTGGCGCCGCCGGCGGCGTGCAGGTTGGCGGCCAGGTAGTCGGCGGGTGTGCCGGTGTCCAGGTAGAAGCCCCGGAAGCCGATCAGCTCCAGCTCACCGGCCGCCTCGGCCGGCCGCCAGACGGTGCGTACGAGGCTGCTGTCCACGTCGGCCAGGTCCTTGACGTAACGCCACGGGATGAGCGAGAAACCGGCGAACCGGTGGCCGCTGAAACCGCCGGTCTCGCCGGGGCGGCACGGCATGGTCAGCATCCGTACCGTCTCGCCGGACCACCCGTCCAGCAGCGCCGCGATGTCCTTGCCCGGGTCGCGGGCCGGATCGTGCAGGTAGGCGTCGGCGTTCCCGGCCAGGACGGCGCGGCCGTCGATCCACGGGCGCAGCCGGCCGATGCCGCCGGAGGTGCCGATCGGCCCGTCCGGCTCCACCGACAGGTGCGCGCGGCCGCCGACGTGCGCCACCACCTGCGACGCCAGGTAGGCGGCGTTCACGGCCACGGTCTGCGGCCCGGACAGCCCGAGCCCGGCCAGGCGCCGCAACGCGTGGTCGAGCAACGGCAGGTTGCCGACCGGGCAGAGCGCCTTCGGCAGCGTCTCGGTGAGCGGCCGCAGCCGCCGCCCCTCACCCGCGGCCAGGATCACCCCACACACGGGTACGGGCGCCGCCGCCACGGCAGCGGCAGCGGTGGGGTTGGACCGGGGAGAGGCGGCGGGGGCGGGGTGGGAGCCGGGAGAGCCTGCCGCGGTGGGGCTGGGCCGAGGAGAGGCGGCCGGGGTGGGGGCAGCGAAGGCGACCGCGGACGGGGCGAGGGAAGCGGCCGGGCGCGTGGGGGAGGAGACGGAGGTGGGGGGAATCGTCACGTCACTCGCCGGAGCTCGGGAACGGGGTGTGGTACGGCCCGGCCGGGATGGACGGCGGCAACTCCCCGGCGCGCGGACCCAGACCGTAGATGCCGAGCAGCCGGGCGGTGGGCCAGGTCAGGTCCGGCAGGTCGTCGACCGGGAACCAGCGGGCCTCCAGCACCTCGCCGCCGTCGACGGCCAGCGGGGTGGCCGACGCGGGGACCGAGGCGAACCAGACGGTGTCGACGACGCCGCCGTTCGGGTGGATGATCGCGTTCGGGTTGCCGGGCGTGAGGTCGCCGGGCTCCACCCGTACCCCGGATTCTTCGAAAAGCTCGCGGGCGGCGCCCACCGCGGGCAGCTCGCGGCGCTTGAGGAGGCCGGCCGGAAGGCCCCAGCCGCGGCCGGGAGGCTGCCGGAGCAGCAGGATGCGCCCGGGGGCCGCGGCTTCCGAATCGCTGACGATGGCGACCGCGCCGACCAGGTATTTGGGCGAGACGATCCGGGCCACCTGACGGCGGACCGGGAGGGGCAGCCCGTAGAAGGCCTGATACGCGAACCCGCGGATCTGCCGGGGAATGTTCACCGCGTAAGGCTAACGGGGCAGGCTGTGCGGTTCAGTCGGGGTGGTCGACGAGGGCGATGAGCTGCTCGACGACCGCGTCCGGTTCGAGGCTGCGCTCGCAGACGGCGACCAGCAGCGTCTCCAGGTCGGGGTAGCCGAGTTCCTCGGCGAGCCGGCGCAGCGGAACCTCGCTGGCCAGGCCCCGGTCGTGTTTGCGAAGGGTGAGCCCGATGGTGGCCCGGCCCAGGCGGACCTTGTCGGCGATGCTGATGCCCGGTTCGTTCTTCTCGTCGAAATACCGGTTGATCTGCATCTGCGCCTGGCTGGACTTGACGAAGCCGAGCCACTCCTTGCGGGGGCCGCGTGGCGCGTTGGGCTCCACCTCGACGTGACCGTCGGACTCGGAGAAGATCTCGACGACGTCACCGTCACGAAGCGGCGAGCTGAGGGGGGCGAGACGTCCGTTGATGGTGGCGGCGAGGCACTGGTCACCCTGGCGCGGGCCCAGCTCATACGCCAGATCGACGGGGGTGGACTGGCTGGGCAGCTCATACGCGTTGCCGTGGGCGAAGACCGTGATCTGGCCCTCGGCGAGGTCACAGCGGAGCGAGTCCAGGAACTGGCCGGCGTCCGTGGTGTCCTGTTGCCAGTCGAGCACCCGTTTCAGCCAGGTGAGCTGGTCGGCGCCCGGTGGCTCGTCGGACACCTTGGGATATCGATAGCTGGTGGCGACGCCGTACTCGGAGTAGCGGTGCATGGTCTTCGTGCGGATCAGCACCTCGACGAGCTTGCCCTCCGGGCCCACCACGGTGGTGTGCAACGAGCGGTACAGATTGTTCTTCGGCGAGGCGATGAAATCCTTGAACCGGCCGGCCACCGGCCGCCATCGCCCGTGGACGGCGCCGAGCGCGGCGTAACAGTCGGTGTCCGGGCCGTCCACCACCACGGCGATGCGGGGAAGATCGAACGGTACGGTGTGCCCGCCCGCGACCGTGTCCTTCCAGATCGAGTAGTAGTGCCGGGGCCGGGGCGTGACCTCGGCAGTCACCCGCGAGCGGCGCAGCGCGGCGCGGGCCTTGCCGGAGACGTCGGAAAGATACTCGTCCCAGCCCGGCCGGTTCTTCACGTGCTCGTCGATGCGGGCGAACGCGTCCGGCTCGAGGTGGAAGAGCACCACGTCGTCGAGGTCGCGCTTGAGCGCCTGGATGCCGAGCCGGTCACAGAGCGGGACGAGCACGTCGAGCGTGGCCGTGGCGATCCGGGCCCGGGAGGCGGTGGAGCGGGCGCCCAGCGTCCGCATGTTGTGCAGCCGGTCGGCCAACTTGATGATCAGGACCCGGACGTCCTTGCCGGCCGCCACGATCATCTTGCGGATCGTCTCGCCCTCGGCGGCCTTTCCGTAATAGGCCTTGTCGAACTTGGTGACACCGTCGACCAGATGGGCCACCTCGGGGCCGAAATCGCCCTGCAGCGCCTCGAGCGTGTAGCTGGTGTCCTCGACGGTGTCGTGCAGCAGTGCGGCGACCAGAGTGGTGGTGTCCATGCCGAGCTCGGCGCAGATCTGCGCGACCGCGAGGGGATGCGTGATGTACGGATCGCCGCTCTTGCGGAACTGCCCGCGGTGCATGCTCTCCGCGATCGCGTAGCTGCGGCGCAGCACGGCGACGTCGGCGGAGGAATGGATGCTGCGATGCGTCCGGGCGAGTGTCGCGACCGGATCGTCGTCGTCGCCCTGAAAGCTGAACAGTGAGCGCAGCCGCCGGGTGAACGAGAGGTCCTGGGACGTGGTCGGCAGGGCGCGACCGAAAGCGGCGCCGTGGCCGGCGTCGACGTCCACCCGGACACCCCCTCACCGATCGCTCCGGCATCAGCTGATGCGCGGAGTCGCCTCGCGTTTTGCTGCCGCAAGAGAATCATCGCGAGGGGCTGCTCGCCAAGGCGCCGGCCCGCAAATGTGACGAACGATTACCGAGATTCCTTGCTTCAGTTGCGCGTGCCTTACAGCCTATGCGAGCGAGCGTCATCCGAACGGTCAGTTACCGATAGGCGAACGGACGAGTCTTGATTTGACGCGGCGGCTTCAGCCCTGGTGAGAAGGGCGGTGAATCGCGCCGCGCCACGAACCGGTGACACCCAGTCGCCCGAGGTTTCCACCAAGCGGGTGTCCGGCCGCTCCAGCCACGCCAGGATCCGCTCGCTCTCCTCCGCCGTCGCGGCCGGCGCCGGGCCCAGCCCCGGCAGCACCGTCTCCGCCGTCAGCCTCGCCGCGTCCAGCGTCGGACGTGGATGCTCACGAGGCGGAGACGTCGCCGCCGCCGCCAGCCGGCCGTGCCGGATCACCGAGATCTCCCAGCCGCCCTTGCCGTCACGGCGGGCCGCCACGATCTCCTCCAGCCGGGTCAGCGCCTCCAGCCGCTGCATCCGCACCAGCGCCCGGAGCAGGGCGATCAGACGGGACCGGACGACCGCGGCCTCCTCGTAGCGCTGCCGGTCGGCGAGCGCGTCGATGCGGGCCAGGATGGCGTCCACCACCGGGCCCGGGTCGCCCGAGGTGGCGGTCCGGAAAGGCAGGGCGGCGCGGACGTCGTACTCCTCCGGGGTTATCTCGTGCTCGCAGGGCGCCGGGCACCGGCCCAGCTCGGCCAGCGCGCAGGCCGGCGTCTTCGAACGCAGCGAGAGCTTGTGGTTGCACTGCCGCAACGGCACCGCGTCGTAGACGCCGGCGGCCGCCAGCTCCGCCGTCCGCCGCGACGAGAAGGGGCCCAGATAGGTGGCGCCGTCCTCGGCCAGCTTGCGCACCACGGACAGCCGCGGGTACGCCTCGGCGGTCAGCTTCAGCCACACCACCCGCTCCGGAAACTTCGACCTGCGGTTGTACGGCGGCGCGTGCGCGGCGATCAACCGCAGCTCCCGCACCTCCGCCTCGAGGGGGTGGGCGCACTCCACCGCCTCCACCCGAACCGCCGCGGTCAGCATCTCGGAGATCCGCGCCCGTTTCTCGCCGGCCGTGAAATAGCTGCGCACCCGGGTCGCCACGTCCTTCGACGTGCCGACGTAGAGGGGCCGCTCGTCGGCCGCCCGGAAGATGTAGACCCCCGGCACGTGCGGCAGCCCGTCGGCCAGGTGCCGCTGACGGCGCTGCGCCGGGGTCACCGCCTTGGCGAACTCGACGGCGTCGCCCAGCGTGTGCACCCGGAAGCTGCCCAGCCGCTCGATCAGCCCGTGCAGCACGTCGACCGTGGCCTTCGCGTCGTCCAGCGCCCGGTGGTTCGGCTGCACCGGGGAGCGGAAGAACTGGGCCAGCGTGCCCAGCTTGCGGTTGGGCACCTCGTCGCGGGTCAGGGCGCGCCGGGCCAGCGCCGCGGTGTCCAGCACCCGTGGGTTCGGCCACGGATAACCGTGCCGGGCGCAGGCCGCCTTCAGGAAACCCACGTCGTAGGGCGCGTTGTGCGCCACCAGGACCGCGCCGCGCAGGAACTCCAGCAGCGCCGGGAGCACCGTCTCGATCGGCGGCGCCGGGCGCAGCATCGCCTCGGTGATGCCGGTCAGGACGGTGATGAACGGCGGCAGCGGCTCACCCGGGTTGACCAGCGTCGCGAACTCGCCCAGCCGCTCGCCGGAACGCACCTTGACCGCGCCGATCTCGGTGATCCCGGCGCCGTCCGGAGCGCCGCCGGTGGTCTCCAGATCGAGCACCACGAACGTGGTGTCCGCCAGCGACAGCGCGGCCGGATCCACCGAGCCGTCGGCGGCCAGCAGCGTGTCCAGAGTGCCCTGCACATACGCCGGTTGTGTCACGGGCCGGAACTTTAGAGCCGGGGTACGACACAAACCCGGACCGGGGGGAGAAAAGATCACCTGCTCCGCTGGGCTAATCGGTCGTGGGCGGTGTGAGAATGGGTAGATGTCCGTGCCGTTCGACCCCGACGACCGCCCCGAGGAGGAGGCGGCGCCGGAGGCTGCGGACTACGCCCCCGAGCCGGTTCTGCCCGAGGCGGTCCGCCAGCGGATCACCGTTCTGGCCGCCGCCGCGCTGCCCGGCCTGCCCGCCGACGAGATGCCGGTCGCGCTGCGGCGGGTCGCCCGCTTCGCCCCCAACCGCCGGGCCCGCCTCGGCGGCCGTGACATCGCCGCCCAGCTCGTCTCCGACCCGCTGTTCCGGCAGCGCATCGGCGCCCGCATCGTGACCGAGGCCGGCGACCTGGGCGCCGCCGTGACCAGCGGTGTCGCCCCGGCCGCGGCCGATCCCGTCGAGGTGGCCGCGCTGGCGTACCTGGCCCGGCCGGAGGGCTGGCGCGAGCTGATCGACGCGGCCGGCGACGCGGTCCGGGCCGAGGCCGACAGTGCCGCGGTCGCCGCCCAGGTGCGGGCGGCCGAGCAGCGCGCCACCCGCGCCGAGCACGACCGGGCGGTCGCCCGGGTGGAGGCCGAGAAGCTGCGCGACGAGCTGGCCCGGGTCCGTGAGGAGCTCAACCAGCTGCGTGAGGAGTCCCGGACCACGGCCAAGGCGCTGCGCGAGGCACAGGCCGCGCAGAAACGCGCCAGCGACCTGCTCGCCACCGAGAAGGGCCGGGCCAACCGGGTCACCCTCGACCACGAGGCGGAGCTGCGCCGCCTGCGGTCCCGCCTCGCCGACGCCGAGGCCGCCGCCGCAACCGGCAAACAGGCCGCCAAGGACGCCCGGGCGGTCGACGACGCCCGCCTCTGGCTGCTGCTCGAGACGATCGGCCAGGCCGCCACCGGCCTGCGCCGCGAGCTGGCCATCGGCCCGGCCGACAAGCTGCCCGCCGACTTCGTGGCCGACGCCGCCGCCGACCGGCCCGGCGCGCCCGAGCGGTCCCGGGCCCGCGCTCAGGACACCGACGACCCCGGCCGTCTCGACCAGTTGCTCGCCCTGCCCCGGGCCCACCTGATCGTCGACGGTTACAACGTCACCAAGCGCGGGTTCGCCGACATGTCGCTGGAGCAGCAGCGCAAACGCCTGATCACCGGCCTCGGCGGGATAGCCGCGCAGACCGGCGACGAGGTCACCGTCGTCTTCGACGGGGCCGAGCGGGTGCACGGCCTGCCGCCCGCGCCACGCGGCGTGCGGGTCCTCTTCTCGCGCAAGGGCACCACCGCCGACGACCTGATCCGCCAGCTGGTCCGGGCCGAACCGCCGGGCCGCCCGGTCGTGGTGGTCTCCTCCGACCGGGAGGTGGCCGACGGGGTGCGGCGGCACGGCGCCTACCCGATGGGCGCCGATTCGCTGCTGCGCCGGCTGTCGCGCTCGTAAAACTGTCATACCCCTCGCTTAGCGTGATTGTCACCCATGGTGGCGGTCCGCTGGCGGGCCGTCTCTCCAGACGGAGGTAAGGGTAATGATCATCGATTGCGGGCGCTGCGCCGAGCGGACCGTCGACTGCAACGGCTGCCTGGTCAGCGTGCTGATGGACACCCCCGACGGGATCGCCGACCTGACCCCCGGCGAGCTGCGGGCGATCGAGATGTTCGAGCTGGCCGGCTTCGAGGTGGAGCTGCTGCGGACGCCACCGCCGCCGGTCGTCGTCCCGTTGTTCCCACCCGGCCGTGACGTGGCGTGATCATGGAGGTGGGGTGACGCGGTCAGCCGGATCCCGCTGACCTCTCTAGGATGTTCGATCACACGCTCGGGTTCGAGCTGGGAG
Source organism: Actinoplanes sp. NPDC049802 (assembly GCF_040656595.1). Lineage (NCBI taxonomy): Bacteria > Bacillati > Actinomycetota > Actinomycetes > Micromonosporales > Micromonosporaceae > Actinoplanes > Actinoplanes sp. NPDC049802. Next base: position 121,061 of record NZ_JBFAMR010000017.1, on the reverse strand, counting down.
GAGCGGGTGAGCGGTGTGACGACATCCCGGCTGTGGGCGGGTGGCGCCCTGATCGTGCTGTTGGTGGCCCTGATCGGGTTCGCCGTGGTGGCCGTGCCCTGGCACCGTGCCCCGGCGCCGCGCGCCGACCAGCTGGCCGCCCTCGAGCAGTTCCCGGCCGACCAGGTGGCCCGGTCCCGCGCCTTCCACGCCGAGCTGCGCCCGGGGTCGTACGCGGGGATGCTTCTCGGCCTTCTCGTCGCCCTGGCCCTGGGGCTCACCCCGCTCGGCGCCCGCCTGGTCGAGCTGGCCGGCCGCCCGTTCGGCGACCACTGGCTGGCCCGGGCGGTCCTCGGTGGACTGGCCGTGGTGTTCGTGGCCGAGCTGATCACCCTGCCGCTGTCGATCTGGCGGCACACCATCGTGGTGCGTTACGGCATCTCCACCCAGACCTGGAGCGGCTGGACCGTCGACCTGCTCAAGTCGTTCGGGGTGGGCGCGGTCCTCGGCGCCGTGGTGCTGACCGCCTTCTTCACCGTCACCCACTTCGCGCCCCGGTGGTGGTGGGCGTTCGGTGCGGCGGGCGCGGCGGGTCTCGTGGTGCTCTTGTCGTTCGTGCTGCCGGTGCTGGTCGAGCCGGTCTTCAACCGTTTCACCCCGATGGTGGAGGGCCCGCTGCGCACGGAGCTGCTCGCTCTCGCCGAGCGCGACGGCGTGCCGGTGAAGGACGTCCTGGTGGCGGACGCCTCGCGGCGCACCCGGGCGGTCAACGCGTATGTCTCCGGACTCGGCCCTACCCGCCGGATCGTCGTCTACGACACCATGCTGACCGAGGCCACCCCGGACGAGGTGGTCTCGGTGACCGCGCACGAGCTGGGCCACGCCAAGGACGGCGACGTGCTCACCGGCACGATCATGGGCGCGCTCGGGTCCGCCGCCGCGGTGATCGTCCTCTTCCTGCTGGGTTCGTGGGGCGGTCTGCTGCGGCTCGCCGGGGTGGACTCGATCGCCGAGCCCCGGGCGATCGGCCTGCTCCTGGCGGTCACCACGGTCGCCGGCCTGATCGCCGGGCCGGCCCAGTCGTTCGTGTCCCGCCGGGTCGAGGCCCGTGCCGACACCCACGCCCTCGAGCTGACCGGCGATCCGGTTACCTTCGAGGCGATGCAACGCCGTCTCGGCACCGTCAACCTCGCCGACCCCGACCCACCGTCCTGGGAGCACGCCATGTTCGCCTCGCACCCGTCCACCGTGCAGCGCATGGCCGCCGCCCGCGCCTGGGCCCGGGGAGCCCGCTGATGGCCGCCCGTGCGCGGGTGCCGGCCCGGGCCGGCGGGAGCCCGCTGATGGCCGCCGGTGCGTCGGTGCCGGCCCGGGCCGGCGGGAGCCCGTTGCCCGCCGCCGGTGCGCCGGTCTCTGCCCGTGCGCTGGTCTCCGCACGTGGAGACGGCGGGGTCCGCTGATGGGCCGCACGCTCTTGGTCACGAACGATTTTCCGCCCCGGCCGGGCGGCATCCAGCAGTTCGTGCACAACCTGGCGGTCCGGCAGCCGGCCGGATCGATCGTGGTCTACTCGTCCACCTGGCGCGGGGCCGCGGCGTTCGACGCCGAGCAGCCGTTCGAGGTGGTCCGCGAGGACACCGGCATCCTGCTGCCCACCCGGTCGGTGGCCAGGCGTGCGGCGGAGCTGGCCCGCGCGCACGGCTGCGACAGCGTCCTCTTCGGGGCGGCCGCGCCGCTCGGGCTGCTGGCTCACGGCCTGCGCCGCGACGCGGGTGTGGAGCGGGCGGTCGGCATCACCCACGGGCACGAGATCGGCTGGGCGGCCCTGCCCGGAGCCCGTAACCTGCTGCGCCGCATCGCCCGGGGCAACGACGTGATCACCTACCTGGGGGAGTACCAGCGCACCCGTCTGGACCGGGCCCTGCACGGCCTGACCGAGCTGCGGCGGCTCGCCCCCGGTGTGGATGTGGAGAAGTTCCATCCCGGTGTGGACGGCGAGGCGGTCCGCAAGCGGCACGGGCTGTCCGGCCGCCCGGTGGTGGTCTGCGTCTCCCGTCTGGTTCCGCGCAAGGGCCAGGACATGCTGATCCGTGCTCTGCCGGAGATCCGCCGTCGCGTGCCGGGCGCCGCGCTGCTGCTGGTCAGCGGCGGGCCGTACCGCAAGACGCTGGAGCGGCTGACCCGGGAGCACGACGTGGAGTCCGACGTGGTGTTCACCGGTTCGGTCCCGTGGGCGGAGCTGCCCGACCACTACGCGGCCGGTGACGTCTACGCCATGCCGTGCCGGACCCGCGTGGCCGGCCTCGACGTGGAGGGACTCGGCATCGTCTACCTGGAGGCGTCCGCCACCGGCCTGCCGGTCGTCGGCGGTGACTCGGGTGGCGCCCCCGACGCGGTCCGTGAGGGCGAGACCGGTTACGTGGTGGGCGGCACCGACGTCCCGGCGATCGCTGCCCGGGTCGCCGAGCTGCTCGGCGATCCGGTGCGGGCGAAGGCGATGGGCGAGGCCGGCCGGGCCTGGGTGGAGCGGGAGTGGCGCTGGGAGACGCAGGCGGCCCGGCTCACCGGCCTGCTCACGGCCGCCTAGGCCGAACACGTAGGCATCGCCGGTCCGCTCAGACCCGCGGCGGCGTGCCGAGAGCCGGGTGTGTGGGGTTCGGGTTCGGTTCGCGCCCGAATTCCACACGGTTCGATCGGGACTTCGGTGGCGGTCCGTCGCCGCACTGCCCGCCGGCGAACGGTCCGGCATCTCGACGGCGAGTGGGTGCCATTCGGGGCGGCCCCGCCGGCACGCGCTCACCGACTTCCGGCCGGCCGGGGCGGGCGACACGATCAAAACCGCGGATCATCGGTACGCCGCCGCGCGTACCGTCCTGGAACCCGGTGCGACGGCCCGCCCACCCGGGAGCGGACCTTCGGCGTGCCGCGGAACCTCGGGCAGCCGCACAGCCGGCGAGTGGGACGGTGCACGCGATCCGGTCAGGACTGGGCGCCGGTGCACGAGTCCAGCCCTCCGATGGCGTGAGTGAATGTGGAATGCCGGAGAAGCCGGTGGACGTCGCCCGGCCGGACGGCGTAGGAACGAAGCGGAGTCCCACCTCGATGGAGGCCATCGATGCCGGACGGCGCCACGGAACCGGAGTCCACACCCACCGACGAGACGGCCCGGGCCGGGCGATCCACCGAGACGGTGTTCACCGCACCGGACGACGGAGAGCTGGAGCTGCCGTACTGGCTGACCAGCACCGAGGAGGCCGCCAACACCACGTTCTTGCAGATGGTGCGGCGGCTGCCGAGACTGCTGCGGAGGCGTGGCTGCTCGGGTGGCGGGCCAGCCACCGCACCACCCTCGCGGTGCTGATTCTGCAACTGGCCGCCGGGCTGGCGGCCGCCTTCGGGTTGATCAGCGTCGTCGGGGTGCTGGACGGGCTGCTCCAGGCGGGTCCCACGCCGGAACGGGTGCGCGCGGCCGTACCCTCGCTGTTGCTCTTGATCTTGGCTCTTGCCGTCCGTGGTCTGCTCACCTCGGCGGCGACCGCGGCGCACGGCCGGCTCTCCCCGATGGTCTACGAGGCCGCCGAGATGCGGCTCCTCGACCTCACCACCCGTGTCGACCTGGTCACCTTCGATGACCCGCAGTGGCGCGACGCCATGGAGCGGGCCCGTGACCGGGGCATCTTCGCGGCGCAGCAGGTGGTCGACCACGGCATCGAGGTGCTCACCCACCTGGTCGGGCTGACCGCGGCGGCGAGTGTGCTGGCCGTGCTGCATCCGGCGCTGCTGCCGATGCTGGTGCTCGCCGTGGTGCCGACGGCCTGGGCGGCGGTGCGGGCGGCCCGGCTCGGTTACCGCAGCAAGCTGCGGCTCATCGCCGTCTGGCGGCGCCAGCGGATGCTCGCCTACCTGCTGGCGGCCCGCGAACCGGCCGCCGAGCTGCGGGCCTTCACCATCCGGCGGTTCCTGCTCACCGAGGTGGGGCGGCTGCTGCGCGTCTCCACCCTGGAGGAGATCCGGGTGATCGGCCGGGTGGTCCGGACCAACCTGGTGGGGCAGGCGCTGAGCGGGCTGGTGACCGGGGCGGCGTACGCGATGCTCTGCTGGCTGCTCTGGACCGGCCGGATGGAGCTGGCCGCCGGTGGCGCGGCCGCCTACGCCATCAACATCGGCATCGGCAAGCTCCGCGAGCTGGCGTTCACCGCCAACCGGGTGTACGAGCAGGGCCTGTACTTCGCCGACTTCCAGGGCTTCTGCGAGATGTCGCTGGCGCACGCCGAACCCGAACCCGGGCGGCGCGCGCCGGACGACTTCCACGAGATCCGGCTGGACCGGGTGACGTTCACCTACCCGGACGCCGAACGGCCCGCCGTCAAGGACGTCAGCATGGCGCTGCGGCGCGGCCAGATCATCGCGCTCGTCGGCGAGAACGGATCCGGCAAGTCGACGCTCGCCGCCGTGCTGGCCGGGTTGCACCGCCCGCAGCAGGGCACGGTCACCTGGGACGGCGTCGACGTGGCACGTCTCGACCCCGATTCGGTACGCGACCGGGTCGCCGTGGTCATGCAGGAACCGACCCGGTGGCCGCTGTCCGCCCGGCTCAACATCGCGATCGGGCGGCACGACCGGCCGGCTTCGCTGGATCACGTGCAGGCGTCGGCGCGGGCCGGGGACGCACACGAGTTCGTGATGGAACTGCCCCGAGAGTACGAGACCCTGCTGTCCCGGCACTTCACCGACGGCGCCGACCTGTCCGGCGGCCAGTGGCAGCGGCTCGCCGTCAGCCGTGCCTTCCACCGCGACGCGCCCCTGCTGATCTGCGACGAACCGACCGCCAACCTGGACGCGCGAGCCGAGCACGAGGTCTACCGGCGGTTGCGTGACCTCGCCGAGGGCCGGACCGTGGTGCTGATCACCCACCGGATGGCGAGTGTCCGCGAGGCCGACCGCATCTACGTGCTCGACCACGGAACGGTCGTCGAGGAGGGCGATCACGAGGAGCTGATCGCGGCGGACGGGCTCTACGCGCAGCTGTTCACGCTGCAGGCCAGCGCCTATCAATCCGCCTGACCTCATCGTTCATCACGCCCGGCCTCGGCGGACGCGGGCCGGACCGCTCAGCTCACGGCCTGGCGCCGGTTCTCGTCCGCCGGCGTGACGGGGCTCGGAGCCGAAGCGCCGGCGGGAGCGGGGTCCGGAGCCGGCGTGACGGGGCCGGGAGCGCCGGCGGGAGTGGGGTCCGGAGCCGGCGTGACGGGGCCGGGAGCGCCGGCGGGAGTGGGGTCCGGAGCCGGCGTGACGGGGCCGGGAGCGCCGGCGGGAGCGGGGTCCGGGGCCAGGGTTCCGGTGCGGACAAGCCGGCGGGCTCCGGGGACCAGCAGCATCGAGGCGCTGGTGGCGAACAGGACGAAGGCGCACATCGTCAGCACGCGGTCGATGCCGAAGCGGGCGGCGAGCGGGCCGGCCAGGACGTTGCCGATCGGCATGGCCAGGAACGAGGCCAGGTAGTCCCAGGAGCTGACCCGCCCGAGCAGGCGGTGCGGCACGTTCTCCTGCAGTGACGTCTGCCAGGCGACGTCGTAGAAGAGCAGCCCGGCGTAGCCGATGACGGCCCCGGCCATGATCGCCGTGAGGGTGCCGGGCCAGACGTACGACAGCGCCCACACCGACATCAGCGGGAGCGTGAACAGCCCGGCGCGCAGCATGCGGCGGGGACGGTACCGCATGCCGATCGCCGAGCCGATCACCCCGCCCAGGCCCTCGGCGGCGGCGATCCAGCCGATCGCGTGCGCCCCGCCGAGTTGCTGGACGGCGACCACCTGGACGAGGACCAGGATGACGCCGTTGGCCACGTGGTAGCCCATCGCGCCGAACAGGCCGCTGATCAGCCAGTCCCGGCTGCGGATCTCGCGCCATCCGGTGGACAGTTCACCGAGGACCGACGTGCTCGGGCCGCGCGGAGCGCGTACCCGGATCATGGCGGCGGCGATCATCGAGGCGAGGAAGCTGACCGCGTTGATGGTGAAACCGGCCGGCGCGCCGAAGGCGGCGACGGTGACGCCGGCGGTGACCGGTCCGGCCACGCCGCACGCCGATTGCAGGAGGCCGATCGTGGCGTTGGCCTTCTGCAGGTCCTCGGCCGGCACGAGCAGCGGTTTGAGGGCGCTCATCGCCGGGCTGAAGAAGCTGCCGGCGGCGGCCGAGACGACGGTGAGCGCGCAGAGCAGGGCCAGGTGGTAGCCGCCGGTGGCGAACATGGCGGCGATCGCGGCGGTGGCGCCGAACCGGATCAGGTCGGAGCCGACCATGACGTGCTGCGGCTGGAGCCGGTCGGCCCAGACGCCGCCGAAGAGGGTGCCGGTGAGCAGGGTGAGCACGCTGGCGGCCATGACGAGGCCGAGGTCGCGGGCGCCGCCGCCGGTGGTGACGACGGCGACGGCGAGGGCGACGGTCTGGAAGGCGTTGCCCAGCCAGGAGAGGCCCTGGCCGGTGGCGAGCAACCGGAAGTCACGGGTCATGAAGCCCGACGATAGTTCAGCATCTAACTATTAGCAATCGAATAGTCAGAGAGGTGGCAGACTGGTGTCATGGAAGACAGCGTCGATCAGCACGTCGCCCGGTGGGCGGGTTTCTGGAAGAACGAACCGGCCTTCGCACCCGAGGTCGAGGGTGCCCTGACCCGGATGAAGTACATCCAGCGGTGGATCGATCGCGCCGATCTGGCGATCTTCAGCGACGGCTTCACCGTGCAGGACTACAAGACGCTGCACGTCCTGATGGTCCAGCCGTGGCCCACCGAGGCGACCCCGGCGCAGTTGGCCGAGGCGCTCAACGTGACCCGGGCGGCGGTGACCAGCCGGCTCGACCGGCTGGACGAGGCGGGGCTGATCACCCGGCAGATGGACGGCGCCGACCGGCGGCGGGTGATCGTCCGGCCCACACAGAAGGGCCGGGACATGTGGAGCAAATACATCTTCAAGGGCATCGCGATCGACAAGCAGGCCCTCGGCGCGCTCAGCCACGACGAGCTGATCCAGCTCAACGCGCTGCTCCGGAAGGTCCTGACCACCCTGGAGGAATGAGATGATTCGGCGTCTTAATTTGAGAAACGCCGAATCTGCCCAAATTTGTCCGAATAATCTAGAACTTCGGGGCGTCCGGGGCTTCCAGAAGCCCCAGCCGGAGCGCCGTCATCAACGCCTGCGCCCGGTTGGCGGCACCCAGCTTCTCGTAGAGCTTCGAGATATGGGTCTTCGCCGTCGACTCGGACACGAACAGTTGCTTGGCGATCCCGGCCACACTCATGCCGTCGGCGAGCAGCCGCAGCACCTGACCCTCGCGCGGGGACAGTTGCGGGCCGGACGGCGCGAGCCGCCGCTTCATGGCCTCGGCCAGATCGGCCGCGGTGAACGCGCTGGGCGCCGACGCGGCGTGCCGGGCGGCCGCCACCACCTCGTCGGCCGGGGCGGTCTTGGGCACGAACGCGCTGGCCCCGGCCTCGAGAGCGCCGAAGAGCTGGTCGTCCCCGGCATACATGGTCAGGACCACGATGCCCATGTTCGCGTTGTTCTTCCGCAAGGCGCGAGTGGCCTCCAGGCCACTGCCGTCGGGCAGGCGGAGATCCATGATCACGACATCGGGCTGCAACGCGCCGGCCTGGCGCACCGCCTCCGCCGCCGTGGCGGCCTCGCCGACGACCTCGAACTGACGGTCGCGCTCGAATGCGTGTCGCAGCCCCTTACGAATCAGGTCGTGATCGTCGACAAGGAGGACCTTGGTGCGCGTCGTCGGCGCCGGACTGGTCGACATGCTCGGGTTACTCCCCTTCTGGAGCTGAAACGCTATCCCGCACGCTATCGCGCCGAGGCGGGGTTCCGAGCACTACGGCGACGGTTGTCCCGCTGGGGTGTCGTGGCGTGATCTTGAGACGACCTCGGATACGTTCGGCGCGCTCGGCCATGATGGTAAGGCCGTAACGGCCGTCCGGGCGGGTGTCCGCGAACCCCTTGCCGTCATCGGACACTTCGATCTCCGCGTAGGGCGGGTCGACGGTGCAGGTCACCCAGAGGTTCGAGGCGCCCGCGTGCTTGCGCGCGTTGGTGATCGCCTCCTGGGCGATCCGCAGCAGCTCGGCCTCGGTCGCGGCCGGAAGCCGGGCCGTCGACTCGTCGAAGGTGAAGTGCACCCGCAGGCCGGCGCTGGTGCCCAGGGTTCGCGCGTACTCCGCGATGGCGGCGGCCAGGCCACCGTTGCGGTCGACCTCGGAACGCAGCTCGAACAGGCTCAGCCGCAACTCGGTGATCACCCGGGTCACCTCGGCCCGCAGCACGCGCAGTTCCTCGGCCGTCTCCTCGGCGCCCTCCGGCAGCGTGGCCTGCGCGTTGTCGATGCCGTAGCCGACCATCACCAGCTCCTGGGCGACCCCGTCGTGGATCTCCCGGGCCAGCCGCTGCCGCTCCTCGTTGGTGGCCAGCGAGCGCACGTCGTCGAAGAGCAGAGCGGCCTCCAGCCGCAGCGAGGCCGGGCCGGTCACCTCGGTCACCGCCTGGATCACCGATGAGGGGTACGCCCCGGAGGCGTCCGTCTCCAGAATCACCAGCCCGATCGTCCGGACGCCGGCGACCAGCGGCACCACCAGCGACGACACGTCACCGCCCGGGTGGCTGCGCGCCTGCGAGCGGCTGGCCGGCTGCGGCTGCTGAGTGGCCCACGCGTCGGCGATGGCCGAGTCCGCGTCGAGCGTGGTCTCCCAGTCCACACGCTCGGCGCCGGTCTGCGCCAGCACCACGAGCCGGCCGCCGCCGCTGGCCGACAGCACCGCCGCCCGGTTGCCGGGGGCGACCGCCCGCAGCTCCTCCAGCAGATGCTCGGATATGCCGCCGGGGTCCAGGGTGGCGCCCGGCAGCGAGCGGGCCACGCTGCGCAGCTGGGTGAGCAGGCGGGTGGCCTCGGCGTACGGCTGGGGGGTGGGGTCGGGCGGCTGGAGCAGCTGGCGCATCGTCTCGGCGGCGAACGTGATGATCGCGCCGAGCACCAGCCACTGCCCGCAGGCGGCCAGATAGCCGGGCTGGCGCAGCGGGTCGCCCGGCTCGGCCAGCACGCCGCCCACCACCATGGTGGCCGCGGCCAGGCCGAGCAGCATGATCCCCTCGGACGGCCGGCGGCGCAGCGCCGCGGTGAGCAGCGGCACCGCCAGGTACGGCAGGACGGCCTCGGCACCGAACCCGGCGTCCACCCGGCCGGCGGCGTGCGCCGCGGCCGCGATCCACCCGGCCGCCAGGCAGGTCACCACCACCTCGGCGATCCGGCCCAGCGGGGCCAGCAGGTGGTGCCCCCGGGCCACGAATGCGGGCAGCGCCGCGATCGCCAGCAGACCGATCCAGGCGAGCTGGAGCGGATCGCCGGTGGCGGTCAGGGTCAGCGCGGCGACCAGCAGAAGCATGACGACGCGAGCCGCGGCTTCAGCCGGACGGATGCGCACGGGACCACTGACGAGGGCTGGCACGTGACGGATGGTATCGGCCCGGCCGGGGATCGGCTCGTCAGCACGACGCCCCGGTGACGCCCCGGGCCCTCCGCAGCAGGTAGCCTCCCGTGCATGGCGGACACCTCGACACAGTCGATTCAGGTCCATGCGCCCCTGGCCCGGGTGGCCGCGGTGATCTGCGACTTCGCCCGTTATCCGGAGTGGGCCGAGTCGATCAAGCGGGTGGAGGTCCTCGAGGAGTACGAGGACGGCTACGCGGCGCAGGTGCGTTTCCAGATCGACGCCACCGTGCTGGTCGACGAGTACACGCTGGAGTACGCGTATGCCGACGACCTGTCCCGGATCGAGTGGCACCTGGTCGAGCCGTCCAAGACGCAGCGCTCCCAGGACGGGTCCTACGACCTGGTGGAGAACGCGGACGGCGGCACTACCGTGACGTACACCCTCGCGGTGGATCTCGCGATCGGCATGCTCGGCATGTTCCGCCGGAAGGCGGAGAAGATGATCATGGACACGGCGCTGAAGGAGCTCAAGCGCCGCGTCGAGAGCCTGCCCGCGACCTGAGCGCGGGCCGAGGGGAGCAGGGATGCCCGGGTCAGCGCGGGAGGAGGCCGAACGGCTGGTCGCGGCGATCCTCGCCCGGGCCTCGGCATCGCCGGCCGGCGGCCACTCGTCCGGGGACGGATTCGGTCTCCTGGGGGAATCCGTCGCGGGCCTGATCGGCATGCTGTCCCGCGACGACCTGGCGACCGGCAGCGCCGAGTGCTGCGTCTGCCCGGTCTGCCGGGCCATCGCCGCCGTGCGCGACCCCAGCCCGGAGACCGCCGAGCGGATCGCCGCCAGCGCCGGCGACATCGCCAGTGGCGTGGCCGGTCTGATGCGCGCGTTCTCCTCGCTGGCCGCCGAGAAGCCCCGGCCGCCCGCCCCGCGCGCCAAGCCGTCCCGTACACCCGACCAGGCCTGGTCCGCCGCCACCCGGGCGGACATCCCGGCGGCGCGGCCGGACGGCGATCCGCTCGCACCGGACGCGCGGGACGACCCGTGGGGCGCGGCCAGCGCGGCCGACGCCCGCGAGGTCGCCGCCGAGACGAGAGCGCGAGCCCAGGCCGCGGAGCGGGAGCGCGCGCGGGCCGAGGCGGCCGCGGCCCGGGCCCGTGCGGCCGCCGCGGAGCAGGCGGTGGCACGCGCGGTGGAGCGGGCCGCGGCGGCCCGTGCCGCCGCCGCGAGCCGTCCGGGCGGCGCCCGGGGAGACGTCTGGGCGATGGCCACGGCCGATGCGCCCGAAAGTTCGGTCATGGGTACTACGGAGGTGGCCGCAGATGACGCGGCCGAACCCCGTAGCGTGGATCATGACCTGGGCGCCTCGGCGCCCGAGGACCGCGACGCGGGGCAGGGCGACGACGCCCGCCCCGGCGGCGCGGTGTGAACAGTTCGGTAGAGGGGACGGGCAGCGTGACGCTGACCATCGGAATCGACGTCGGCGGCACCAAGGTCGCCGGTGGCGTGGTCGACGAGCAGGGCAACGTGCTCGCGTCGAACCGCAGGCCGACACCGGCGGACGACCCCGCCGGTACCCGGGACACGATCGTCGAGGTGGCCGCCGAGCTGGCGGAGCAGTACCCGGACGCGAAGGCGATCGGGATCGGCGCCGCGGCCTGGATCGACGCGGCCGGGTCGACGGTGCTGTTCGCACCCAACCTGGCCTGGCGGAACGAGCCGCTGCAGGCGTATGTGAGCGAGTCCACCGGGCTGCCGGTCGTGCTGGACAACGACGCGAACGTCGCCGCCTGGGCGGAGTTCCGGTTCGGCGCCGCCACCCACGCCGAGTCGATGGTGATGATCACTGTGGGCACCGGCATCGGCGGTGCGATCGTGGTGAACGGCAACCTCTGGCGTGGCGCCCACGGCATCGCCGCCGAGTTGGGCCACATCCAGTCGGTTCCGGACGGGCACCCGTGCGGCTGCGGCCGTCTCGGCTGCCTGGAGCAGTACGCGAGCGGCAACGCGCTGGTCCGGTTCGGCCGGGCCGGGGCGCGGCAGGAGCCGGAGCGGGCCGCCAAGCTGCTGGAGCTGGCCGGAGGCGACGCGCTGGCGATCACCGGACGGCAGATCACCGAGGCGGCGCAGGCCGGCGACGGCGTCGCGATGGACGCTTTCGCCCAGGTCGGCTACTGGCTCGGGGTGGCTCTGGCGGACCTCGCGCAGAGCCTGGACCCGCAGGTCATGATCATCGGCGGGGGCGTGATCGACGCCGGGTCGCTGCTGATGGGGCCGATCGAACGGGCGTACCGGGATCAGCTCGCGAACCGTGACCGGTTCCCGGTGGCCGAGGTGCGGGCCGCCCTGATGGGCAACGCGGCCGGCGTGGTCGGCGCGGCCGACCTGGCGCGACACGCCTGAGGCGGCGGAGGATGTCCGGGGTTCCGCTGCGGGTGGTCAGCTACAACGTCCACGGGTTGCGGGACGACCGGGCGGCGCTGGCCGGCCTGGTGCGCGACCTGGCCCCGGACGTCCTCGTCGTGCAGGAGGCGCCGCGCCGGTTCCGGTGGCGGCAGAAATGCGCGCAGCTCGCGTCGGAGACCGGTCTGGTGGTGGCCGCCGGCGGCCTGCCCTCGCTGGGCAACCTGCTGCTGGTGAGCCTGCGGGTGGCGATCCGGCGGAGCTGGTGCATGCGCTACCCGCTGACCCCGGGCCGCCATCTGCGCGGGGCGGTGTTCGCCGAGGGCGCGGTCCGCGGCGCCACCTTCACGGTGTCCGGGTCGCACCTGGCCACCGACCCGGCCGAGCGCCCGTCGCAGGCGGCGTGCTGGAAGGCCGAGCTGGACCGGCTGGACGGCCCGGTGATCGTGGCCGCCGACCTGAACGAGGGGCCGGGCGGCGGCGCCTGGCGGACGGTCGAGGACGGCCTGCTCGGCTCGGCCGACAACCTGCCCACCTTCCCGGCCGCGGCGCCCAGCCGGCGCATCGACGGGCTGTTCGTCACGCCCGGCGTCTCCATCGAACGTTACGAGATCATCTCGGCTGAGCGGACACGCGTCGCCAGTGATCATTTACCGATCGTCGCGGACCTTCTGCTCCCTTCCTCCTAGCCTTCGGGTCTGCGAGGATCGCCGGGTGCAAGACTCCCCTGACCTCGGCGACCGTGCCGGCGCGGTGTGCGTCGTCGGCGCCGGAGCCAGCGGCCTGACCGCCATCAAGAACCTGCGTGAGCTGGGCTTCGCCGTCGACTGCTACGAGCGTGAGACGTCGGTCGGCGGCGCCTGGAACTGGCGGCACGACCGCAGCCCGGTGTACGCGGGAACCCACCTGGTCACCTCCCGGCCGCTCACCGAGTTCCCCGACTTCCCGATGCCGGACACCTGGCCCGACTACCCGCACCACAGCCGTGTCCTGGAGTACCTGGAGCGGTACGCGAAGCATTTCGGCCTCGGCGACCACATCTGGTACGGCATGGAGGTCGCCTCCATCGTCCCGGCTGGCGACGGCCGCTGGGACGTCACCATCAACTCCACCGGCGGCGGCTCGTCCCGGGTCCAGCGGTACGCGGCCGTGGTGATCGCCAACGGTCACAACTGGGCGCCGGTCAGCCCGGAGATCCCCGGCGAGTTCAGTGGGCAGGTGATCCACGCCAGGGCGTACAAGGACCCGTCCCGGCTGCGTGACAAGCGGGTTCTGGTGATCGGCGGCGGCAACACCGGCTGCGACATCGCGGTCGAGGCGGCCCAGCACGCCGAGCGGGTGTGGCACTCCACCCGGCGCGGCTACTGGTACGGCCCTAAGTACATCGGCGACCGCCCCGCCGACCAGGTGCACCACCGCAAGGGCCCGGCCTGGCTGCGGCAGTGGCGCTACCGTCGTAACGCCGCCGACCTGACCCGCTGGGGCGTCCCGGCGCCGGAGCACGGCCCGTTCGAGAGCCACCCGGTCGTCAACGGCCTGCTCCCGGAGTACGTGCGGCACGGCCGGATCGAGGCGGTGCCGGACGTGTCCCGCTACGACGGCAAGGCCGTGGAACTGGCCGACGGCCGCCGGATCGAGCCGCAACTGGTGATCACCGCCACCGGTTACCGGCCCCGTTTCGACTTCCTCGCCCCCGAGCTGCTGGACTGCGACGAGCGCGGCCGCCCCGACCTGCACCTGCACGTCTTCGCCCGGAAACACCCGACGCTCGCGGTGGTCGGTCTCGTCCAGCCGGACGCCGGGCTGTTCCCGCTGGCGCACTGGCAGAGCGTGGCGGTGGCCCGCTGGCTGCGGTTGCGCGCCACCGACCCGGAGCGGGCCACGGCCGTGCAGCGGGAGGAGTCGCTGCGGCCGCTGGCGTCGTGGTCGCGCCGCCGGACCGTCCCCACGCGGCGGCACTGGTTCGAGGTGGACCACGTCGGCTACCTGCGGACGGTGGAGAGCCTTCTGGACCGCTTGGAGGGCGTGAAATGAGCCGGGTGCTGCGCTTCGAGGACTGGGCCGATCCGGTTCCACCGGCCGAGCGTGAGGTCGTCTCCCTGCTGCCGGACGACGACGACGGCCGGCCGCCGCTGCTGTTCGTGCCCGGCCTCGGCCACGGCGCCCGGCCGTTCGCCGAGCACTGGCTCGGGCACGCCGCGTCCCGTGGCTTCCCGGCCCACGCCGTCACCCCGCGTGCGGGCGGCGACCTGCGTGCCCAGGCGCACGACGTGGTGCAGGTAGCGGCGTCGCTGCCGCGCCGGACGGTGCTGATCGGGCACGGCACCGGCGCCCGTGTGGTGGCCCGGGCGCTGGGCCGCTACCCGGCGCGCGCGGCCGTCCTGGTGGCGCCGGTGCTGGACGGCTGGGCGGCGCTCGGCGCGGCGCTGCGCAACAACCCGGCCGGGACCGTGCCGGCGCTGGTGGGCGGCCGCCTGCGGTTCTCCGCGCGGCAGTTGTTCGGCGCGAGCGTTCCGGCCGAGGAGGCCGCCGCCCACCTGGAGCGGATCGGCGCCCGCCCGCGGGCCGACCTGTTCGCCCGCGCCGACCTGCCGGACCCGGTCGGCGGGCCGCCCGTGCTGGTGGTCGGCAGCCCGGACGACCCGGTGGTGCCGCGCGCGGCCCTGGACCGGGCGGCCGCCCGCTACGGCGGCGCGCCGCTGCTCTTTCCCGGCATGGGCCACTACCTGATGTTGGAGGCCGGCTGGGCCGAGCCGATCGACGCCGTCCTGGACTGGCTGCTCAAGGAGCTGTGAGCCGCTCGGCCAGCCGGCCGCTGTGGTCGAGGGCGGTCAGGTAGGCCCGTGCCCAGGCTCTGATGTCGTGTTCGGCGATGTGCCGGCGCATCGCCGACATCCGGGCCGCGAGGTCGGCGGCGTCCGCCTCCATGGCCTGCAGCAGGGTGGCTTTCAGCCCGTCCACGTCGTGCGGGTTCACCAGGAAGGCGCCTTCCAGCTCGGCGGCCGCCCCGGCGAACTCGCTGAGCACCAGCGCCCCGGCGCCGTCCTCACGGGCCGCCACGAACTCCTTGGCGACCAGGTTCATCCCGTCCCGCAGCGGGGTCACCACCATGACGTCCGCGGTCTGGTAGAGCGCGGCCAGCTGGGAGCGGGAGAACGGCTGGTTCAGGTAGTGGATGGCCGGCTCACCGACCCGGCCGTACTCGCCGTTGATCCGGCCGACCTCGCCCTCGATCCGGTCCCGCAGCCCCCGATAGCTCTCCACCCGCTCCCGGCTGGGCACCGCCACCTGCACCATCACGGTGTCCCGCACTTTCACGAACCCGTCCCGCAGCAACTCGCTGTACGCCGTGAGCCGGTGCTCGATGCCTTTCGTGTAGTCGAGCCGGTCGACGCTGAGCAGCACCCGTTTCGGCTCGCCGAGGCTGTGCCGCAGTTGTCCGGCCTGGCTCACCACGTCGGGCCGGGAGGCCAGCGCCCGCATCTCGGCGACGTCGATGGAGACGGGGAACGCGCCGGTGCGCACGATCCGCCCGCCGACCGTGATGGCGTCGTCGGTGGCCACCGCGCCGAGCAGTTTCTTGGCGAGCTGGGCGACGTTGTGGGCGGCCTGTTCGCGCTGGAAGCCGACCAGATCGGCGCCGAGCATCCCGCGCAGCAGCTCGGTACGCCGGGGCAGCTGCATGTACAGCTCGGGCGGCGGGAACGGCACGTGCATGAAGAACCCGATCAGCAGGTCGGGCCGCAGCTCCCGCAGCATCGCCGGGACCAGCTGGAGGTGGTAGTCCTGGACCCAGACGGCGGCGCCCCGGTCGGCGACCTGCGCGGCGGCCTCGGCGAACCGCCGGTTGACCGACCGGTACGTCTCCCACCACCCCCGGTCGAAGGTGGGCTGCTGCACCGCGTCGTGGTAGAGCGGCCACAGGGTCGAGTTGGCGAACCCCTCGTAGTAGCCGCGCAGCTCCTCGGCGCTCAGTGCCACGGGTTGTAACCGCAGGCTGCCGATGTCCGGCAGGGCCGGGGCCGCACCGACGCCGCCGGCCCAGCCGACCCAGGTCGCCGGGGACTGTTCGAGGATCGCGTGCAGGGCGCTGGCCAGCCCGCCTGGGCTTCGGCGCCACTCGCAGGCGCCGTCCGGGGCGGCGTTGTCATCCAGGGGCAGGCGGTTGGCGATGACGACGAGCGAACTCTGGCGCATCACCGTAGGTTACGGGGTAAACACCAATATCTGTCTATACGACGGCGCCGTCGTCGAATTCGTCGTCGTCGTCGCCGGAGCGCAGCCGCCAGACCAGGGTGACCGCCCCGCCGATGATCGCCGCGAACCCGAACACCTGCACCAGGTTGGGGTCGATCGGGACGAGATGGGGGAAGAGGAACAGCACGAAGCCGATCGTGACGCCCAGCAGGCCCATCACCGCGTACTTCGAGATGTGCGGCAGGGGTGGGGGAGGGGGCGGGACGTAACGCTCGTCCTCGTCGTCCTCAGCGGGCAGGTCGTCGCCGAAGGTGTCGAGTCCGTAGAGGATCGACGGCTCGGGCGGCGGCGAGGGCTGATCGGTGCGCCGGCGGTTGTGCGGCTGCGGCGGGCCCTCCTCGGTGACCGGCCGGGCCGGTGACGGCGGGGTGTCCTCGGCGGCCGGCCACGGGGCGGCCCCGGGGTCGACGGTGGTGTGGAAGCCCGCGATGATCTTCGCCCACTCCTCGTCCACCTCCGACTGGGGGCGCGGGTCGGACGGCGCCGGCGCCGGTGGGGCGGGCGGGGTGGGCGGCGTGCCGCCGGTCACCTTCTGCAGGTGCTCCTTGGCGGTGTCCAGCCGGGTGCGGTCGACGTAGAGCCGGTCGATCGGCCGTGCGGGCAGGGTGGTGGCTCGCAGGATCGGGTTCAGATCCGCGGTGGGCTGCAGGTACGCCGCGATCCCTCCGGCCGCCAGGACGTCGAGCAGATGCTCGCCGATCCGTGGATCCACGTCTCCCGCCACCGCGTAGTCGGCGGCGTCGAGCCCGTTGTCGCGCCGCCCACGACGGGCGCCACCCGCTGTCACCGATGCACACCCCCTTGCCGACCGTGCCTTGAATGGTGACACGCCAGGTACCTGTTACGGGAGTGCGTTGTGGCGCGCCGTCCCCGCTTCGTACGCTTCCTGTCGCCCCGGACGCGCGGTGGCACCCGTGGAAAGGACGTCAGTGTTCTACTGGCTGCTGAAGTTGGTGGTCCTCGGACCGATCCTGAGGCTCGTCTTCCGCCCCAAGGTGGAGGGCCTGAAGAACGTGCCCCGGTCCGGGCCGGTCATCCTCGCCTGCAACCACCTCTCGTTCTCGGACTCGATCTTCACCCCGCTGATCGTGAATCGGAAAGTGACCTTCGTCGCCAAGGCCGAATACTTCACCGGCAAGGGGATCAAGGGCTGGTTCTCCCGGATGTTCTTCACCGGCGCCGGCACGATCCCGGTGGACCGTTCGGGTGGCGAGGCCGCCCAGGCGGCGCTGAACACGCTCCTGCGGGTCCTGCGCGAGGGCAACATCGCCGGCATCTACCCCGAGGGCACCCGCTCGCCCGACGGGCGGCTCTACCGCGGCAAGACCGGCGTGGCCCGGCTCGCCCTGGAGAGCGGCGCCCCGGTCGTGCCGGTGGCGCTGCTGAACACCGACGAGATCCAGCCGACCGGCACGCTCATCCCCTCGGTGAAGCGCGTGCGGATCCGGATCGGCAAGCCGCTCGACTTCTCCCGGTACGCGGACCAGCGCGGCGACCGGTTCGTCGAACGCGCCATCACCGACGAGATCATGTACGAGCTGATGACCCTCTCGGGCCGCGAGTACGTCGACGTCTACGCGTCCACGCGAAAATAGGTCAGCCGGTCATCCCCGCCCGGCGGCGCAGGGCCTGCACATCGGTGACGACGATGCGCCGGCCCTCGGTGCGCAGCCATCCCCGGCTCGCGAAGGAGCCGATCGCCTGGTTGACGCTCTGCCGGGAGCCGCCGGCCATCTCGGCGAGCTGGCTCTGGTTGAGCTCGATCGTGATCATCGGCGCCTGGCTCTCCCCGGAGAGCCGGACCAGGGTCTTGGCCACCCGGCCGGGCAGGTCGAGGAAGACGTGATCCGCGTTCTGCTCGGTGAGCCGGCGGATCAGGCCGCCGACCGAGCGCATCACCGCGTCCAGGATGCGCGGGTTGGAGTGGACCAGTTCCATGAAGGCGACCCGGGACAGCGACAGTGCCTGCGAGTCCTCGATGGCCTCGGCGGAGGCGCTGCGGGTCGACGCGTCGAGCAGGGACACCTCGCCGAGCACGTCGGGCGGGCGGACCACGGTGAGGACGGCGCGCTCACCGGTCGGCGCGGTCCGGAAGACGGCGACGGCGCCCCGCTTCATGATGATCAGCGAGTCGCCGGGGTCGTGCTCCACGAAGAGGATCTGGCCCTTGCGGTAGTGGCGTGGGACCGCCGCGGCCACGACTCGGTGCCGGACCTCCGGCTCGAGCCCGGCGAACATGTCCACCCCGGTGAGCGCGTCGCCGGACTCCGGCAAGCGATGGTCCACGGCGCTATCCCTCCCCCGGTCGGGACCGCGTCGATCATGAGCCGGCGTCGGCCCCACGACGCGAACGATCACTCTTAGCACGAAGCGTGCCTCGAACGCCATTTTCAAAACGGACATCGAAGCTCACCTCGTACGATCATGTCCCTTCAGTAGCGTTCTGTAAACCGTCAATCTCGTACAGTGACCGTCGCCCATGTTGTCCGTCGCTTTGGTGGCTTGTGCCGAGATAATCCCGCAGTGCCGGATGACGACTTTCTTCGATCTACCCTGCGCGACCAGTGGCACCTCGACCCGACCGGGCTGACCGAGGTTCCGGCCACCCTGCTGTCGCGCGGCTGGGAGTTCGCCGCGGGGGCCGCGCGCTACACGGCCCGGCTCGTGGAGACCGCCGCCCGGCAGGCCGTCGAAGCCGGACTGCTCGCCGCCGAACACCTGCGCGCCCGGCGGATCGACGCCGGAGAACCGGTCCGCACGCTCGGCGGCGCGCTCACCGCCCCGGTCCCGCTCGGGGCGCTGGCCGTCCTGCGCCGCGTCCCGGGCCGCTGCCTGGACGGGCGGGATCCGGTCGATCAGCAGTGGTGGGGCGAGCGCCTGGGCGCCGTACACCGTGCCTTGCAGGGTTTCCGGCACCCGGGCCTGCGCCCGTGGCAGCTGCTGGACCCCGGCGCGGGCCATCTCGACGTGGAGCCCTGGCTCCGCGAGGCGGTGACCGCCGCGGTGGCGGCGACCACCCGGCTGACCGTGACCGACCAGCTCACCTACGGGGTGCTGCACGGCGATCCGGCGCCGGAGACGTTCGTCC
This sequence comes from Actinoplanes sp. NPDC049802, assembly GCF_040656595.1. Classification (NCBI taxonomy): domain Bacteria; kingdom Bacillati; phylum Actinomycetota; class Actinomycetes; order Micromonosporales; family Micromonosporaceae; genus Actinoplanes; species Actinoplanes sp. NPDC049802. The sequence continues at coordinate 101,856 of NZ_JBFAMR010000017.1, read as the reverse complement.
TCGATCCGGCCACCGGGCGGTCGGGGCTGCTGCACTGCGGGGCCAGCGGCACCGGGCCGCTGGTGTACGACGTGGCCGCCGCGGTCGCCTACGCCGGTGGCCCGGAGCGGGCCACCGAGCTGCTGGACGGTTACCGCGCCGCCGGGCCGGTGAGCGCCGACGAACTGGACGCCGCCCTGCCGGTGCTGCTGCGGCTACGGTGGGCCGTGCTCGCCGAACGGGCGGCCCGCTGGAGCTGCCCGCGGGGCCTGGAGGCGGCGCGGGTGGCCCTGGGGTCCATGCCCGGATGACTATGGGCAAGGATGAGGGGAATCGGTTGTCATTCCTTTTCATGGGCGGCGGTGGGGAGGCCGGATGGGGGTTTACCGCTATTTCTACGACTGCGAGTTCATCGAGGACGGCCGGATAGTCGACCTGGTCTCGATCGGTGTCGTCGACGAGTTCGGCCGCGAGTTCTACGCGGTCAGCACCGAGTTCGACGACTCCCGCGCCGTGCCCTGGGTGCGCCGCAACGTGCTGGACAAGCTGCCGTCGCCGTCCGACAGGTCCTGGCGCAGCCGGGAGCGGATCCGCGAGGAGCTGTACGAGTTCCTGGTCGAGCCGCTCCGTGGGCGTAACGAGCAGATGGAACTCTGGGCCTGGTACGCGGCCTACGACCACGTCGCGCTCGCCCAACTGTGGGGCGCCATGCCGGCCCTGCCCCGGGAGATCCCACGGTTCACCAAGGACCTGCGGCAGCGCTGGGACGACCTGGGCCGCCCACACCTGCCGGAGATGGCCGGCCGGCACGACGCCCTGGTCGACGCCCGGCACAACCTGGCCCGGTGGAACGCTATGACCGCGAAGGCCTGAACCGGGGCACGCACTCGCGCATCACGGCCCGGAGCGTCCCCTCGGCATGGGCCCGCTCCATGATCTGCTCCAGCGGCGGCACGATCAGCTCGCCGACCTGTTTCAACTTCCCTGCCGGCCTGCCGAAGTGGAGGACGCATCTCAACTCGGCCAATAGGGGAAGACTCGCGAATGAGCAGCACCGTTATCGATCGGCCACCGGTCACCGGACGTGAGACAGGGCGCTGGTGGGCCCTCGTGGTGCTGGCGCTCGCCCAGCTCATGGTGGTGCTGGACGCCACGATCGTGAACATCGCGCTACCCACCGCCCAGGCCGACCTCGGCTTCGACGACCACGGCCGGCAGTGGGTGGTCACCGGCTACGCCCTCGCCTTCGGCAGCCTGCTGCTGCTCGGCGGCCGGCTCTCCGACTTCCTCGGCCGCAAGCGGATGTTCCTCATCGGCCTGATCGGTTTCGCCCTCGCCTCGGCTCTCGGCGGCGCCGCCAACGGGCTCGAGATGCTCATCCTGGCCCGTGCCCTCCAGGGCGTCTTCGGTGCGGCGCTGGCCCCGGCCGCACTCTCGCTGCTGTCCACCACGTTCACCGAGCCGGCCGAGCGCGGCAAGGCGTTCGGCGTCTTCGGCGCCATCTCCGGCGCGGGCGGCGGCATCGGCCTGCTGCTCGGCGGGGTCCTCACCGAGTACGTGTCCTGGCGCTGGTGCCTCTACGTCAACCTGCTGATCGCCGCGATCGCCGTGGCCGGCGCCGTGCTCAAGCTGCGTGACGAGCCCGTGCCGGCGCACGGCCGGATCGACGTCCCCGGCACCGTCACCGCGGTCACCGGCCTCGTCGCCCTGGTCTACGGCCTGGCCAACGCCGAGTCCGACGGCTGGACCAGCGCCGGCACCCTCGGCCCGATCATCGCCGGCGTCGTCCTGCTCATCGCGTTCGTGGCGATCGAGCGCCGGGTGGCGCACCCGCTGATGCCGCTGCGCGTCGTCCTCGACCGCAACCGCGGCGGCTCCTACGCCTCCATCGCGATCGCCGGCGCCGGCATGTTCGGCATCTTCCTGTTCCTCACCTACTACCTGGCCGGCATCCTCCGGTTCACCCCGATCGAGACGGGCCTGGCGTTCCTGCCGATGCTCGGCGCGGTCATGCTCACCGCCACCACCGCCGGGTCGATGCTCGCGCCGAAGGTGGGCCCGCGCCCGCTGGTCCCGGTCGGCGCCCTGATCGCGGCCGGCGGCATGACCCTGCTGACCCGCCTCGAACTCGACTCCACCTACGTCTCCGGCGTACTGCCCGGCCTGATCATCATCGGCCTCGGCCTGGGCCTGGTCTTCGCGCCCACCCAGAACGCCGCCACCTCCGGCGTCGAGCACCGGGACGCCGGAGTCGCCTCCGCGATGATCAACACGGTCCAGCAGATCGGCGGTTCCATCGGCACGGCGCTGCTCAGTTCCTTCGCCGCCACCGCCGCGTCCGGCTACATGGCCGGCAAGGAGCCGTCCCCGCTGGTTCAGGCGCAGGCCGCGATCGAGAGCTACCACACCGTCTTCTGGTGGTCGGCCGGCTTCTTCGTCCTCGCGGCCGTCGTCGCGGCGGCGCTCTTCCGCAGCGGCCCGCTCGACGTCGACCCGGACGCCCCGCCCGCCATGGCCCACTGACGCTCCTCCGCACGCTCAGCGGCAGCCACCCCGGCTGCCGCTGTCGCGCTTCCGGGCGGTCGCTCGCCCTTCCCAGGCCCTTTCCGGTACGGGCGCCGCCGCCCGACAGAAGCACGACGGCCGTTCCGGAGAGCCACGCGAGCCAGGAGAGCCGCCGGGCCGCGGCGCGGCCACCGGGCTGTAGCGGTGGTCGAGGTCAGTGGCGCCGGGCGGTGGTCGAGGTCCGTGGCGCCGGGCGGTGGTCGAGGTCCGTGGCGCCGGGCGGTGGTCGAGGTCCGTGGCGCCGGGCGGTGGTCGAGGTCCGTGGCGCCGGGTCGCCCGACCGCTGATCGGGTGACCCGGCGCCGGCCGGGGCTCAGAGCCGCAGGCCGTGCCCGTACGGGAACAGCGGATCCCGCGTGTCGTTCGGGACGTCCTCCCGGGACGCCGCCACGGCTTCCATCGACGACGGCAGCTCGAACGGCAGCGTCCCGGTGGCCGGGGAGCGGCCGAACAGCACGTCCAGCAGTGCCTCGTCGCTCGAGCCGAAGCTGCCGGTCAGCGCGGCCGCCGCCCCGGCCAGTGGGGTGAGCACGGCCGGCCGGTCCAGCATCACGTCCACCACGGTCGGCACGGTTCCGGTCAGCTCCAGCACCGGCGCCAGCTCCTCGCCGGTCCATTCCAGGCGGCCGGCGTGGAAGAACGCCTCGAACCCGCCGCCGCGCGGCTCGAAGGGCGCGGCCCGCCGCACGATCGCCACGTCGGCGAGCGCCGGATCGTCGACCACCTTGGCGTAGCCGGCGGCCACGACCGGGTCGACGCCGTCCAGGTGGACCGTGCAACCCTCGGCGAGCGGCAGGATCGACGAGGACAGCACGACGACCGCGCGGCGCTGCGCCTCGAGTCCGGCGGCCCCGAAGGCCGGCTGCCCGGCGACGGCGGCGGCCCGGTCCGGGTCGACGTGACGGCGATCGTCGAACAGGCCCAGGCGGAACTTGTCGCGCAGGATCCGCCGGACCGAGACGTCGATCCGGGCCTCGCTGATCCGGCCCCGCTCGACCAGGTCCACGATCAGTTCGGGGCAGTGTTCGCCGCCCAGCTGGTCGGCGCCGGCGTCGAGGATCCTCTCGATCCGGGCGTGCCGGTCCAGGTGTTCGACACCCCAGGCGCGGGCCGGCATGTCGGTGCCCATGATCTCGGCATCGGAGACCAGGCCCCAGTCGGTGCAGACCACGCCGTCGAAGCCGTACCGCTGCCGGAGCAGGCCCTCGATGACACCCCGGTTGAAGCCGAAGCCGACCTCCTCGTACGCGGTGTCGACCGGCATGCCGTAGTAGGGCATGACCTGGGCGGCCCCGGCGGCGAAGGCGGCCTCGAACGGCTTCAGGTGGTAATCCCACATGCCGCCGGGATAGACCTGCTCCCGACCGTAGGGGAAGTGGGCGTCCTCGCCGTCCTTCTGCGGTCCGGCGCCGGGGAAGTGCTTGACCATCGCGGCCACCGAGTCCGGCCCGAGCGTCTCCCCTTGCAACCCCTGGACGTACGCGGTGAGCAGCGACGACACCATGTCCGCGTCGGAGCCGAGGGTGCCGGCGGTACGCGCCCAGCGGGGCTCGGTGGCGAGGTCGGCCATCGGGTGCAGCGCCACCCGGATGCCGCAGGCCAGGTACTCCTGCCGGGCGATGTCGGCGAACTCCCGTACCAGAGAAGGGTCTTTGGTGGCGCCCAGGCCGATCGGCTCCGGCCAGGCCGAGAAACCGCCCGCCGCGGCGGAGGACGCGGGATTGTCGATGACGCCGTGCCGCGGATCGGTGGAGACGGTGACCGGGATGCCGTGACCGATGCCTGCGGCCAGCTCCTGGATCCGGTTGTGCCACTCGGCCAGCCGTGCGGGCGGCACCGGCGCGAACGTGAGGATGTTGACGTGGTTGATCAGCTTCGCGCCGAGCAGGTACGACGCGGACGGGATCATCGGGTTGCCGTCGGCGATGGTGCCGTCCGGGTTGACCGCGATCATCGTGTGGAACATCAGGCCGGCCTTCTCCGCGAGGGAGAGGCGCCCGAGCAGGTCGGTGACCCGGTCTTCGATCGGCGACGCGGGATTCTGGTACGGATGCATGGTCTCTCTCCGATCTCAGCGGGCGCCGCGGACCATGCGGACCAGCAGCGATCCGGTGACGGCGACGACCGCTCCGGCCAGGAACAGGGCGTTGTAGTTGGAGTCGCCGCCGCCGATGGCGAGGATCGGGGCGGCCACGATCGGGACGAGCGACTGCGGCAGCGCGTTGGCGATGTTGAGCACGCCCATGTCCTTGGCGGCGTCGTCCGGGTTCGGCAGCACGTCGGTGGCGAGCGCCAGGTCGACGGCCAGGTAGGCGCCCTGACCGAGACCGAAGATCAGCGACGCGACCAGGAAGACCGGGAAGCTCCCGGCGAACGCGATCACGGTCAGCGCGACGGCCACCACGATGCCGGCGCCCAGCACGAACGGCTTGCGCCGCCCGGTCCGGTCGGAGAGCGGGCCCCCGACCGACGAGCCGATCACCAGACCGGCCGTGCTGACCAGGGTGGAGAGCAGGATGCCGTTGGCCACGTTGTCGGTGGTGTACTCGAACCGGTCGATCAGCAGGTAGGCCTGGTAGGTGGTGACCGACGCGAGGCCCATCCAGATCAGGAAGCGGCTGATGATGTTCCAGAAGAAGTCCGGGTGCCGGCGCGGGCTCACGTAGAAGGTGCTCAGGAACTCCTTGAACCGGTACGGCGAGAAGTGCCCCTTCTCGGCCGGGCGGTCCTTGAGGACGAACACCAGCATGGCCACCGTGGCGACACCGATCGCGGCCGGGACCGCGAACATCAGCAGGGCGTTCCCGGCCAGGGCGGCGGCCAGGGCGCTGCCCAGCAGAATGGCCACCGAGGTCATCAGACCCAGGATGCCGCTCACCTTGCCGCGCTGCTGTGCCGGGATCTGGTCGGGCAGCAGGGCGGTCAGGGTGGAGAGGGTGGCGTTCACACCGAGCTGGGCGAGCGCCCACCCGGCGGTCAGAACCGGGACGCTGGCGCCGAGCGCGACGACCAGCAGACCGGCGAACCCGGCCACCATGCCGCCGAGCAGCCACGGACGGCGGCGGCCGAAACGGGACGTGGTGCGGTCGGACATGGCGCCGAAGAACGGGTTGCCGAGCAGCGCGAGCACGGCGCCGACGGACAGGACGGTGCCGAGCGCGGCGGCCTTGTCGTCGGGGGCGATCTGCGCGACCCGGATCGACATGGTGACCACGACCGGCGTGAGGATCGTCAGGTACGCCCCGAGCTGGGCCAGGGCCATCGCGACGATCAGCCGGGTGGGCGCGTCGGGCGCGGTCGGCGTGGTCGCCGGCGGACGGGGTTGGACAGCGGTCATCGCACACCTCGGAAGGAGAAAGGGGGAGGAGGGCCACCGGGCCGGCACCGGTGTCGTCAACGCCTTGGTGCACTGACGGTATCGACTCGATCAGGGCCGAACCAGAGCCTGGAAAGCCTGGTCAGGGCCATGATTTGCCGGTGTCTCGCCATTCCCGCGCCCGATTTGCGCACCTGTGGGTGTGACGCCGGTCGCACCGTGGCGTGCATTACGTCCAGGTTCGGCAAAACCTGCGGCTAGGCTCTGCTCGTGTCGGGCCGCCGGATGCCGCAGGTTCGCCGGGATCTGCTCCTCGCGGCGGTGCGTTCGGCCGGGCGGATCAGCCGGGCCGACCTCAGCCGCCGTACCGGCATGGCCCGGATGACGGTCGACGCCCTGGTCACCGATCTGCTCGCGGCGGGCCTACTGGCCGAGAGACAGGCGGTCGCCGACGGCTCCCGCGCCGGGCGCCCGGCCCGGTCACTCACCCTCGGACCGGCGGCGGGTGGGGTGGTGGGCGCGGTGATCGGCCCCGAGGGGGTACGCGTGACGGCCGCCGACCTCACCGGCGCTGTCCGGGCCGAGCGGCACCGGGTCAGCGGCGCCGCCGACGTCCTCGCCGGACTGATCGCCGAGTGCGAGGCCGAACTGGGCGGGCGCGTCTGGTCGACCGTTCTCGGCCTGCCGGGCGCGGCCGGCGACCCGATCGGCGCCGAGATGCGACAGCGCCTCGGACGGCCGGTGATCGTGCGGTCCCTCGGCGACCTGAGGCTTCTCGGTGAGCTCGGCTACGGGATCGCGTCCGGCCACACCGACGTCTGCCATCTGCGGATCGATTCCGGCATCACCTGCGGCCTGCTGCTCGGCGGCGTGCCGTACCGCGGGGCCAGCGGAGCGGCCGGGCGGATCGGGCACGTCCAGATGGACGAGATCGGCCCGCTCTGCCACTGCGGTCACCGCGGCTGCCTGGAGACGATCGCCGCGGTCCCGGCGATCCTGACCGCCGTCGAAGAGACGCTCGGGGAGCCGGTCGGCGCGGGCCGCGCGGTCGAGCTGTCCCACGCCGACGCCGCCGTCGAGCGGATCCTCGCCGACGCCGGCCGGGTGATCGGCCGGGTGGTCGCCGACCTGGCCAACACCATCAACCCGGCTCTGTTCGTCCTCGACGGTCCGCTGGTCGAACCGGATGGCCCGATCGTCGCCGCGGTCCGGGAGTCGCTGGTTCGCTACGCCCAGCCGGAGGTGGCGGCCGGCACCGAGGTCGCCGTGGGACTGCTCGGAGACCGGGCCGGGATGCTCGGCGCGCTCTGGGCCGGCCTGCGGGCCACGCCGGTGGCCCGGGGCGACCGGACCCTCGCCCGATCCGCTGGGCCGTCGCCGTCCGCGGCGGGCTTCGGAGCCTCCACCGGGCCTCCGCCGCCGATGCAGTCGGCAGGTCCCGGGGATTCCGCCGGGCCGTCGTCGTTCGTGACACGCCCGGGCGCCGCGCTGTCGCCGGCGGCACGTTCCGTGGGTACCGCCGGGCCCGGTCCGGCCGGGTCGCTCGGGACGCGTGAGCAGGCAGTCCGCCGTGAGATCATCACCGAGGCGCTGCGCGGGCGCGGCCCGACCGCGCGCAGCGACCTCGTGAAGATCACCCGGCTGCCCCGCGCGGCCGTGGCCGAACTGCTGGCCGGGCTGTGCCACGACGGCATCGTGGAACCGTGCGCCCCGGCGGAGTCCCGGTCCGGGCGGCCCTCACCGCACTTCCGGCTGGTCGCGCCCCGGGTCCTGGCCCTCGGGATGTCGCTCGGCGGCGACGGGGTGCGGGTACGGGTGGCGGACGGCACCGGCTCGGTCCGGTACGACGGATTCCGGCCCGCCACGCTCAGCACCGACGCGCGGCCGATGCTGCGGGAGGCCGCGGGGCTCGCGCTGGAGCTGCTGGACCGCCATGGCGACCGGGCCGCGCCGGAGATCCGGGCCGCGCTGAGCGTGCCCGCCCCGGTGCATCCGGCCACCGGCCAGTTCGGGGATCGCAGCGTGCTGACCATGTTCTCCGGCTACTCCCCGGGCGGGGAGGTGTCGGCGGTCCTCGGGCTGCCGGTACGAGTGGCCAACAACGCGCAGCTCGCGGCGCTTGCCGAGTGCCGGCGGGGTGGCGGCCGGGGCGTGCGGGACATGCTCTATCTCAGCGCCGACCAGTACCTCGGGGGTGGGCTGGTGGCGGGTGGCCGGATGTACAGCGGTGCCATCGGGTACGCCGGGGAGGTCGGTCACCTCACCGTGCGGGAGATGGGCCCGTTCTGCGGGTGCGGGCGGCGCGGCTGCCTGCGGGCGTTCCTCACCCCGCAGTACTTCGCGGCGCTGCTCGACCGGCGCTCCGACGCGGGCCCGCCCTCCGAGGATCGCCTGCTGGAGTTGGCGGCGTCGGGTGACCGGCCGATCCAGCGGGCGCTGCTCGACGCGGGTCGCCTGATCGGGCGATCGGTGGCGCCGCTGGTGTCGGTCTTCGACCCGGCCGTGGTGGTGGTCGGCGGCCGCTTCACCGAACCGGGGACGTTCGTGGTCGACGGCGTCCGCGAGTCGCTCCAGCGGCACTGCGCGCCGGCCGTCGTGGCGGGGCTGCGGGTGATCCCGGCCGCTCTCGGCCCGGACGCCGAGGTGCTCGGGGCGATCGAATCACTGCTCTGAGGCCTTCGGCCCTTGTCGGACGGCTTGCGAAGATTCCCGCGCCGCGACCGGGAGGAAACGGTCCGGCTTTTGCGGGGCGGCTTCGACCCCCTCAGGTACGGAGACTAGAGTGCGATTTGCGGCCCGCCCCGGGCCCGGCAACGCTGCCGACGGAATCGTCCCTGGGGCCTCGACGGGCTATCAGCACTTCGCGACCCGATCCAGGGGGAAGAAAAATGCGTATCGGCGTGCTCACCGGTGGCGGCGACTGCCCCGGTCTCAACGCGGTCATCCGCGCCGTGGTCCGTAAGGGTGTGACCGCTTACGGCCACGAGTTCGTCGGATTCCGCGACGGCTGGAAGGGCCCGCTCGAGGGTCTCACCAAGCCGCTCGGCATCGCTGAGGTCCGTGGCATCCTGCCGCGTGGTGGCACCATCCTCGGCTCGTCCCGCACCAACCCGTTCAAGATCGAGAACGGTGTCGAGCGGATCAAGGCGAACCTGGCCGAGCAGGGCGTCGACGCGCTCGTGGCGATCGGCGGCGAGGACACCCTCGGCGTCGCCACCAAGCTGGCCGAGCTGGGCGTCAACGTGGTCGGCGTGCCGAAGACCATCGACAACGACCTGAACGGCACCGACTACACCTTCGGCTTCGACACCGCGGTCAACATCGCGATGGAGGCCATCGACCGGCTGCACACCACCGCCGAGTCGCACCACCGCACCCTGGTCGTCGAGGTCATGGGCCGCCACGCCGGCTGGATCGCGCTGCACGCCGGTCTCGCCGGTGGCGCCAACGTCATCCTGCTGCCGGAGCGCCAGTTCGACGTCGAGCAGGTCGCGACGTACGTGACCAAGCGTTTCCAGGTCGAGTACGCGCCGATCGTCGTCGTCGCCGAGGGCGCCCAGCCGCTCGACGGCCAGATGGTGCTGCACAACCAGGAGCTGGACAGCTTCGGCCACGTCCGCCTGGGCGGCATCGGCCAGTGGCTCGCCGAGCAGCTCGAGGAGAAGACCGGCAAGGAGGCCCGCACGGTCGTCCTCGGTCACATCCAGCGCGGCGGCACCCCGACCGCGTTCGACCGGGTGCTCTCCACCCGTTTCGGTCTCCAGGCGATCGACGCCGTGCACGAGGGCGACTTCGGCAAGATGGTCGCGCTCAAGGGCACCGAGGTCGTCCGGATCCCGCTCATCGAGGGCACCGGCGAGCTGAAGACCGTTCCGATCGAGCGGTACCAAGAGGCCGAGGTCTTCTTCGGCAGCTGATCCGACCGTGAATGCCGGGGGCCCGCGGCTCCCGGCATTCTTGGTGTCCGGCCCGCTGTCAGCGCCGCTGAAACGGCACTGACCAGCCGGCCGGACCGAGAACGAGGAGTCTGCGTTGCCCAAGCACACCGTCGCGGTCATCGGGGCCGGCAAGATCGGTGAACTCGTCATCTCCGGACTGCTGCGGTCCGGCTGGCCGACCGACCGGCTGCTGGCCACCACCCGCCGGGCGGCGCGCGGCGCCGAGCTCGCCGAACGGTACGGCGTGACGGTGGTCGACAACGTGGCGGCGGTCAGCCGGGCCGACATCCTGGCCATCGCTGTGAAACCGCAGGACGCGGCCGCGCTCCTCGACGAGATCGGCTCGAAGATCCCGGCCGGCAGACTCGTCGTGTCGCTCTGCGCCGGTCTGCCCACCAGCTTCTTCGCCGCCCGGCTGCCGGAGGGCACCCCGGTCGTGCGGGTCATGACGAACACCCCGGCGCTGGTCGACCAGGCGATGACCGTGATCTCGGCGGGCCCGCACGCCAACGGCGAGCACCTGGCCGTCGCCGAGGAGATGTTCAAGCCGCTCGGCTCCACCATCCGGGTGCCCGAGTCGCAGCAGGACGCGGTCACCGCGCTCTCCGGCTCCGGCCCGGCCTACTTCTACCTGCTGGTCGAGGCGATGATCGACGCCGGCATCCTGCTGGGCCTGCCGCGCCAGGTGGCCCACGAACTGATCGTGCAGACCGCGATCGGCTCGGCCGTGATGCTGCGCGACTCCGGCGAACACCCGGTCAAGCTCCGCGAAGCGGTCACCTCGCCGGCCGGCACCACCATCGCCGCGATCCACGAGCTGGAGAAGCACGGTGTCCGGGCCGCCCTGCTCGGGGCGCTGGAGGCGGCCCGCGACCGGGCCCGTGCGATAGCCGAGCAGGCGAGGTAGCACCAGCCGCGTCCACCGGGCTCGGCCCGGCGGGCGCGGCACGGGCTGGACCACGCACCCCGGATCGCGGTGCGCCACGGGACGGTGTGTGGTGTGGTCGGGGGCTCTCCGCCGCGTACCCATGAATGGGTTTTCAATACCAGATGGCGATGCGGCTGCCGTTCTCCTCCTCGGGAGGGCTGGGGTGGCTGAGGGCCGTGCCGGTGGCGACGCGGTGCGCGGTCCAGGCGACGGCGGCCGCGTCGAGGATGTCGTCGGGCGGCGCCTGGCCGGCCGGGCCGAGCTTCTCCGGCAGGACGATGCCGTTGCGGGCGAGCAGTTCGCGGCGGCGGGCCTGGCCGCTCCACGTCTTCTTGGCGTGCGGGAGCGGCTCGCCGGCCATGGTCCGGAAGGACAGCTCCGGGTGGGCCTCGAAGAGCAGGCCGGGATGGCGTTCCCAGATGGCGTTGGCCTCCAGCAGTTTGGGGCGCAGGGCCCAGGACTGGCGGCTCAGGCCGGCGCCGGTCAGCTCGCGGCAGAGACGGTTCGCCGAGGTGAAGTCGGTCTCCTGCCAGACTGCGCGGGGCGGCACCCGGAAGACGCTGCCGCGGCGCGGCCCGAGCTGGTCGGCGGCCAGGGTGTCGGCGGCACGCCAGCGGTCCGGCAGCATGCCGAGGGGGATGTCCACGCCGATGACGGCGGCGCCGGAGCTGCCGGCCACGATCTCGTAGAGGGTGGCGGCGAGCACCGCCCGCCCGAAGACGCCGTCGCGCAGCTCGACGCCGACCCAGCCCAGCGCGTACGCGTCGACTCCGATGACGTGGATGCTCATCGATGCGTAAGCAGCTTCTCGATCGTCGCGATCAGCTCGCCGTCGTCCGGTGCGGTGCCGGGGGCGAAGCGGGCGGCGACCGTCCCGTCCGGGGCGACCACGAACTTCTCGAAGTTCCACTGGACGTCTTCGCCGTCGCCGATCAGCTCCCGGTAGAGGGGGTGCCTGCCGGGCCCGTTGACCTCGACCTTCTCGGTCAGCGGGAAGGTGACGCCGTAGTCGGTGCGGCAGAACTCCTCGATCTGTTCCGCGGTGCCGGGCTCCTGGTCGCCGAACTGGTTGCACGGCACGCCGATCAGTGTCAGGCCGCGGTCGCGGTAGGTCTCGTGGAGCTTCTGCAGGGCGGAGTACTGCGGGGTCAGGCCGCAGCGAGAGGCCACATTGACCACCAGGACGACCGATCCGCGGTAGCGGTCCAATTCGGTCGCGCCACCGGTGAGGGCGCCAATGCTGACGTCGAAGATGGTCATGACGGAAGACTACTGGGTGTGTCCGCTTGATTGCACCCCGTCGCGGCTCGCGTCGCGATGTTAAAGGGACCTTAAAGGTGTTCACCTGGCTTGACTGTTGTTAATCGATGTGACTACCGTCTCTTCATCCAACTCTTTGGAAAGTTTCCTAACTGTTGAGGAGACATCCCCGTGCACAAAACCACCCGCCGGGCCTTGTTCGCCGGCGCGGTCGTGACCGCGGCCAGCATCGCGGTTCCGGTCGTGTCGGCGTCAGCGGCCACCGCATGTGCCCCCGCATGGAGTTCCACCGCCGTCTACGTCAAGGGCAACGTCGCCTCGCAGAACGGCCACAACTACACCGCCAAGTGGTGGACCCAGAACGAGACCCCGGCCACCAACAGCACCCAGTGGGCGGTCTGGACCGACAGCGGAGTGTGCGAGGGCGGCACCACGCCCACCACCCCGCCGACGACCAGCCCCACCACGACACCGCCGACCACCACCCCGACCACGCCGCCGACCACCACCCCCACGGTCAGCCCCTCCTCCAAGTGGGTCGTCGGCTACTTCGCCGAGTGGGGCGTCTACGGACGCGGCTACCACGTCAAGAACATCGACACGTCCGGCTCGGCCGCCAAGATGACCCACATCCTGTACGCCTTCGGCAACACCACCGGCGGCAAGTGCAGCATCGGTGACTCCTACGCCGACTACGAGAAGGCGTACACCGCGGCGGAGAGCGTCGACGGCGTCGCGGACACCTGGGACCAGCCGCTGCGTGGCTCGTTCAACCAGCTCCGCAAGCTCAAGAAGAAGTACCCGCACCTCAAGGTGATCTACTCGATGGGCGGCTGGACCTGGTCCGGCGGCTTCTCCGACGCCGCCAAGAACCCGGCCGCGTTCGCGGACAGCTGCTACAGCCTGGTCGAGGACCCGCGCTGGGCCGACGTCTTCGACGGCATCGACGTCGACTGGGAGTACCCGAACGCCTGTGGCCTGACCTGTGACACGAGCGGCCCGGCCGCGTACGCCAACGTGATCACCGCGCTGCGCAACAAGTTCGGCGCCAACAACCTGATCACCTCGGCGATCTCCGCCGACGGCAGCAACGGCGGCAAGCTCGACGTGGCCGACTACGCGTCCGGCATCGCGAAGCTCGACAAGGTCTTCCCGATGACGTACGACTACTTCGGCGCCTTCAACGCGGCCGGGCCGACCGCCCCGCACTCGCCGCTGACCTCGTACACCGGCATCCCGCAGGCCGGCTTCAACTCCGACGCGGCGATCCAGAAGCTGAAGAGCAAGGGCGTCCCCGCCGGCAAGATCCTGCTCGGCATCGGCTTCTACGGCCGCGGCTGGACCGGCGTCACCCAGGCCGCCCCCGGTGGCACCGCGACCGGCGCCGCCCCCGGCACCTACGAGGCCGGCATCGAGGACTACAAGGTCCTGAAGACCAAGTGCCCGGCCACCAGCACCGTCGGCGGCACGGCGTACGCGCTCTGCGGCGGCAACTGGTGGAGCTACGACACCCCGTCGACCATCGCCGGCAAGATGACCTACGCGAAGAACCAGGGTCTCGGCGGCGCGTTCTTCTGGGAGCTGTCCGGTGACACCACCAACGGCGAACTGATCACCGCCATCAAGGGCAACCTGTAACACCCGGCGTGTGGATTTCGGGCGCGAAGCGCACCCGAAATCCACACACTGGATCGGCGGAAGAGGGGCACCGGGCGCAGGCCCGGTGCCCCTCTTCCGTAGGCTTTCCATCATGCGCCGTGAGTGGCATCAGCTCAGTCATCCCGGGGTGGGCAACCCGGCTCTCCAGACGTCCCGCCCGTCCACCGACTCCGCCGAGGACGAAGCTCTCGGCCTCGACCGCTGGCGGACACTGCCGCGGGTGCAGATGCCACCCTGGCCGGACATGAACGAGGTCGCCGAGGTCTGCAAGGTCCTCGACAACGTGCCGTCGATCGTCGCGCCCTACGAGGTGGACCAGCTGCGGCAGCGGCTCGCCGAGGTGTGCGAGGGGCGGGCGTTCCTGCTCCAGGGCGGCGACTGCGCGGAGACCTTCGCCGACAACACCGAGAGCCACCTGCTCGCCAACGCGCGCACGCTGCTCCAGATGGCGGTCGTCCTCACCTACGGCGCCTCGATGCCGGTGGTCAAGGTGGCCCGGGTCGCCGGGCAGTACACCAAGCCCCGCTCGTCACTCACCGACTCGCTCGGCCTCCCCGCCTACCGCGGCGACCTGATCAACTCGCTGGACGCCGACGAGGGGGCCCGCGTCGCCGACCCGCAGCGCATGATCCGGGCGTACGCGAACTCGGCCGCCGCCATGAACATGCTCCGGGCGTACCTTTCGGGTGGTCTCGCCGACCTGCACGGGCTGCACGACTGGAACAAGGACTTCGTCCGCGCCTCCCCGGCCGGCGAGCGTTACGAGGCGATCGCCCGCGAGATCGACCGCGCCCTCGACTTCATCCGCGCGTGCGGCATGACCGACAGCGAGGCGCTGCGCACCGTCAGCCTGTACTGCTCGCACGAGGCCCTCGCCCTGGAGTACGACCGGGCGCTCACCCGGGTGTCCGGCGGAAAGGCGTACGGGCTGTCCGGCCACTTCCTGTGGATCGGCGAGCGCACCCGCCAGCTCGACCACGCGCACATCGACTTCATCAGCCGCATCGCCAACCCGATCGGTGTGAAGATCGGCCCCGGCACGTCACCGGAGACCGCCATCGAGCTGTGCGAGAAGCTGAACCCGGAGAACACCCCGGGCCGGCTCACCCTGATCAGCCGGATGGGCAACGGCAAGGTCCGCGACGTGCTGCCGCCCATCGTGGAGAAGGTGCACGCCTCCGGCGCCAAGGTCGTCTGGCAGTGCGACCCGATGCACGGCAACACCCACGAGTCGTCCAACGGCTACAAGACCCGCCACTTCGACCGGGTCGTCGACGAGGTGCTCGGCTACTTCGAGGTGCACCGCGGCCTCGGCACCCACCCGGGCGGCATCCACATCGAACTGACCGGGGAGGACGTCACCGAATGCCTCGGCGGCGCCCAGGGCATCGAGGACCTCGACCTCCCCGGCCGGTACGAGACCGCCTGCGACCCGCGCCTCAACACCCAGCAGAGCCTGGAGCTGGCGTTCCTCGTCGCCGAGATGCTCCGTGGCTGACCTGCGATCGGACACCGTCACCCGCCCCACCAGAGGGATGCGGGAGGCGATGGCGAAGGCGGCGGTCGGCGACGACGTGTTCGGCGACGACCCCACGGTCAACGCTTTCGAGGCCCACGTCGCCGAGCTGTTCGGGCACGAGGCGGCACTGTTCACCCCGTCCGGCACGATGGCCAACCAGATCGCCCTCCAGCTCGTCGTCCCCGCCGGTGGCGAGCTGCTGGCCGGGGCGGACGCGCACGTCGTCACCTACGAGCTGGGGGCCGCCGCGCTCTACGGCGGGATCTCCACCCGTACGTGGGGCCCGGACGGCGCCGCCCTGGACGCCGAGCGGATCGCCGCCATGATCCGCCCGGCCGGCTACCCCTCGGTGCCGACCGCCGCGATCGCCGTCGAGCAGACCCACAACCTCGGCGGCGGCGGTGTCGTCCCGCTCGCCACGTTGCGGCACCTGCGCGCGGTCGCCGACGCCCAGGGGGTCGCGCTGCACTGTGACGGCGCCCGGATCTGGCACGCCCACGTCGCCGACGGGGTGACCCTCGCCGAGTACGGCGCGCTCTTCGACACCCTGTCGGTCTGCCTCTCCAAAGGACTGGGCGCGCCGGTCGGGTCGCTGGTGATCGGCAGCCGGGAGCGCATCGCCCGGGCCCGGCTGATCCGCAAACGGATGGGCGGCGGCATGCGGCAGGTCGGCATCCTCGCCGCCGCCGGCCGCTACGCCCTGGACCACCACGTCCAGCGGCTCACCGAGGACCACGAGCGGGCCCGGATCATCGCCGAGGCCCTCGCCCCGTTCGGCGTCGTCGATCCGGAGCAGGTGCGCACCAACCTCATACCCCTGGACCTGTCGAAGCACGACCTGGACGCGCCGGCGCTGGCCGCACGGGCCGCCGAACGCGGCGTCCTGATCTCCGCCATGCTGCCGCGGGTGGCCCGCCTCGTCACCCACCTCGACCTGGACGACGAGGCGATGGACCACGCCATCGACGTCCTCAGCGAGCTTCTCGCAAACCCTTGAGCAGGGCGATGTCAGCCGCGTGGCCCTCGTGCTCCACGGTCGGCGTCTCCACGATGATCGGCACGCCGGCGGTGGCCGGATGCGCGAACAGCTCCGCGAACGGCGCCGCCCCGATCCGGCCCTTGCCGATCGTCTCGTGCCGGTCCCGGGTCGAGCCGCACTCGTCCTTCGAGTCGTTCGCGTGGATCAGCCGCAACCGGCCCGGCCCCACCGCGGCGAGCAGCGCGTCCAGGGTCTCGGTCATCCCGCCCGGGACCGCCAGGTCGTGCCCGGCCGCCCACGCGTGGCAGGTGTCGAAACAGACGCCCATCCACGGGTGATCCTCCACCGCGGCCAGGTAGGGCTCCAGATCCTGCACCTTCGACGCCAGACTGCGGCCGCCACCCGCGCTCGGCTCGACGAGCAGCCGGGGCAGGCCCTCGGCGGCCGCCCGGTCCAGCAGCGGCAGCAGCGCCTCCCGCAACTGGTGCATCGCCTTCCCGGCGTGCGACTCGTCGACCGAGCTGCCCGCGTGGTAGACGACCGCGGTCGCGCCGATCGCCTTGCCGCGCAGCAGGGCGTGCTCCAGCGTGGCGACCGACCGCTCCACCGTCAGTTCGGTCGGTGAACCCAGGTTCACCAGCAGCGACGCGTGCACGTACGCCGGCAGGCCCCGCTCGCCGATCCCGTCCCGGAACAGGGTGTCCTGCTTCGGGTCGCCGGCCGGCAGCGCCCAGCCACGAGAGTTGGACACGTACACCTGAAGGGTCTCCGAGCCCGCCGCGTCGACGTAGGGGAGGGCGGCCTTCGCCAGCCCTCCCGACGTCTTCGTGTGCGAACCGATCCGATGGCTCACAGGAAGCAAGTCAGCTGCACCACACTCTGCGGCGGGACCGGAGTGCCACCCGGCGGGTTCTGCTGCCGGACCGTGGCGTTCGGGTCGATGTTGATCTGCACCTGGAAACCCATGTTCTGCAGTGTGGCCTGCGCCTGCTGGCACGGCTGGTTGGTCACGTCGGGCATGGTGATCTGTGCGGGACCACGGCTCACCTGGAGGGTGACCTTGGTGTTCTTCTCCGCGCCGGTGCCCGCCTTGGGGCTCTGCCCGATCACCGTGTCGGCCGGCTCGTCGCTCTCCACCGTCTCCTCGGCCGCCTGCAGGCCCTTCTGCGCGAGGATCGTCCGGGCGTTGTTGATGTTCTCGCCGACCAGGTTGGGCACCGTGATCGGCGCCTTGCCCTTGCTCAGGATCAACGTCACCGTGTCACCGGGCTTCAGCTCGGTGCCCGCCTTCGGGTCGGTGGAGATCACCACGCCCTCCGGCGCGGTGTCGCTGTAGACCGCCTTGCCCTGCTTCGCCTTCAGCTTCAGCGCCTCCAGCTCGGCCTTGGCATAGGTCAGCTCCTGGCCCTCCAGCTCGGGAACCGGGTGCACCTCGAGGCCCAGCGACAGGATCACCCGGATGGTGTCGCCCTTGACGATCTCCGCCCCGGGAAGGGGGTCCTGCTTGTAGACCGAGCCCTTCGGCACCCGGTCGCTGTATTCACCGTCGCCGATGAAGACCTCGAAACCCTGCTGCTTGGCATACGCGACGGCCTGGTCCTCGCTCATCGTGGTGATGTTCGGCGTCTCGGTGTACCGCCCCGAGGTCACCCACCAGGTGCTGCCCGCCACGACCAGCGCCATCACGGCGATCAGCGCGGCCATCACCACCCGGCGGCGGTCCTCCAGGAGACCGGCCAGTCCGCCGGCCGGCGCCGCGGCCCGGCGGTGCGGCACGGCCCGGCCGCCCTGCTCCGGCAGCCGCGCCCAGGACGGGCGGTGCGATGCCTGATAGCTGCCGGCGGGGGGCACCGGCGGCACGATGGCCGTGGCGTCCGCCGCGGAGACCGCGGGCACGATCGTGGTGGCGTCGGAGGCACCCGGGATCTGGCGCAGCATCGCCGTCTCCACGTGAATGACGCCGAGGCCGTCACGGGCCGTCTGGACCTCGCTCAGCAGGGCGCCCGCGTCGGTGGGCCGGGAACCCGGGTCACGCCGGGTGGCCCGGGACACGAGCCGGTCGAGAACCGGCGGCAGGCCCGGCACGATCGACGACGGCGCCGGAACGTCGTTGTCCACGTGCTGCCAGGCCACCTCGATCGGCTCCGCCCCGTCATACGGCACCCGGCCGGTGAGCATCTCGAAGAGCACGATGCCTGCCGAGTAGACGTCGGTACGCGCGTCCGCCTGGCCGGTCTGCACCAGTTCGGGCGCGACGTACGCCACGGTCGCCATGAGCTGACCGCTGTCGTCGACGGTGCTCGCCTCGATGGCCCGGGCCAGACCGAAGTCGGCGACCTTGACCACGGCGTCCACCAGGTCGGCGGAACCGCCGCTGGGCGCCTCGGCGACCAGCACGTTCTCCGGCTTGACGTCCCGGTGCACCAGGCCGGCCCGGTGGGCGGCGGCGATCGCGGCCAGCATCTGCTCGAGGATCGCCAGCGCCTCGACGGGCGTCAGCTTGACCCGCTGGCTGAGCAGGTCCCGCAGCGTCCTGCCCTGCACGAACTCCATCACCAGGTAGGGGAGACCCTGGTGGCGGCCCTGGTCGTAGACGGCCACGACGTTCGGGTGGGTGAGGCGGGCGATCGTCTTCGCCTCGTCGGTGAACCGGTCGACGAAGTGGACGTTGGTGGCCTGCGAAGGATGAATGATCTTCAGTGCGACGGTGCGCTCAAGCCGCTCGTCGGTGGCGCGGTAGACGGTCGCCATGCCACCACGGGCGACGCGACCGGTGATCCGGTAGCGCCCGTCAATCGTTGTGCCGATCAACGTATCGGCGACTGTGGTGTCCATCGGCGTGAAGTGTATGTGTCTTTCCCGTGAGGGTGACCCAGGATGCCACAGCTGAGTCCAAACGGGTACCCAAACCCGGTGTGACCAGGCCGATCGTCCCGCTCTCACCGCCACCGGCGATGGTGACGGTGGACGGGATGGTCACTGTCTGCCGTCGATGGGCTGATGTCCGGGCTTGGGGAGACGCTCCCACTGGGGGACGGAGAGGCCGAAATGTCCGGATCGGTGGACGGGCTCGCGGACGTCTCCGACGGCGCGGCGGTCGGCGTCGGCACCGGCGGCGTCGCGCAGTCGCAGCCGGGCGCGGTGGTCCGTTCGACGGCCGGCGGCCGGGGAGCGGCCGGCGCGGCGGCCGCGCCGGCCGCCGCGCTCGCCGGCGGCTTGACGGCCCTGCCGGCCGGAGGCGCCGTCGGCACGGGGCCGGTGGCGCCCGCCCGCCGCTCGCGAGCCGCGGGCACCGCCCCCATCCCGGCCACCCCGCCCTGCTCCGCCGTCTCGGCCGGCAGTGGCGCGGCGACCGCGGGCGGCGTCGCGGCCCGGTCGCTCATCCGCCCGGCGAACGTGGTGGTGGCGACCAGATAGGAACCCGCCGCGCCGGCCAGCCCGAGCGCGCAGAACGCGGTGACCGCGACGAATCGCCGCGGGGGCCGGGCGTTCGTGTCCGGCGGCCCGTCCGGCACGTCCACGAGGGACCCCGGAAAGGTGGACATCCCGGTCGAGGTGACGTCCGGGCGCGGGTCCGTGGCGCCGGTCCGCCGGCTCAGGTCGTAGCAGACCGAACGCCAGGCCCCGGCCATCTCCCCGCGGATGCTCCGCCACAGGCTCATCAACTGTTCTCCGATCTGGTCTGGCACGCTGTACTGGTGACCGAACCCGTAACCACCGGCCCGGCCGGATGGATCACCCTGCCGGATGTGTCCGAAAAGCTCGGTTTGTCGATCAGCAAGGTGCACCAGTTGATCCGCGAGGGCGCGCTGCTCGCGGTCCGCCGGGACGGCGTCCGGGTGGTGCCTGCCGAGCTCGTGGCCAACGCCACCGTGCTCAAGCACCTGCCCGGCGTCCTCAACCTGCTGCATGACGCCGGGTACAACGACGAAGAAGCCCTCCGGTGGCTCTACCAGCCGGACGAGGCCCTCGGCGGGAACGCCGCCGTCGCCCTCGGCGGCCCCCTGGCCCGCGAGGCCAAACGGCGCGCCCAGGCACTCGGTTTCTGACCGGATGCGGCAGTTCGGATACCTGTTCGTCCTGGCCGGGTGCCTGCTGGCGGCGCTCTGGCTGGAGCCGATCCTCAAGGTCAACGTGCTCCGCCGCGGGCGCCGCCTCCTGCTGACCATCCTGCCGGTGGCGGTGGTGTTCATCGTGTGGGATCTGGCCGCCATCGCGGCGGGACACTGGACCTTCGACCCGTCCCAGATCACGGGCATCCACCTGCCCGGCGGCCTGCCCCTGGACGAGGTGCTGTTCTTCCTGGTGGTGCCCCTGTGCGCCATCCTCGGCTTCGAGGCCGTCCGGGCCGTCCTGCGCCGCCCCGCCGGAGACGAGGAACTGTGACTTACACCACCGCGGCCCTGCTGGGTGTGGCCGTCACGGTCGCTGTCGACCTCTTCGTGCTCCGCACGCGCCTGGTCACCCGGTCGGTCTTCTGGGCCACCTACCCGATCATCTTCACCTTCCAGCTGATCTCCAACGGCATCCTCACCGGCCGCGAGATCGTCATCTACGACCCGGACGCGATCATCGGCTGGCGGCTCGTCCACGCCCCCGTCGAAGACCTGCTCTTCGGCTTCGCCCTGATCCTTCTCACCCTCTCCGTCTGGATCACCCTGGGCCGCCGCGGCATCCAGCGCACCCCCGCGGCCGGGGACGGCAGCGGTCTGCTTCGCTGGTTGCATTCAAGATCGAGATCGAAGACCTGATGTCGTAGCGGGGTGGTGGGTACAGACCGCTGCTCCCGCCGAGGGCCCGCGACGGCTCGCTGGCCGCGGGCGCGTCCAGAACGCTCCCCGCCCCGGGCGACGTGCGTGAGCGGTTGCGCCCCAAACCCGGCCGGACCACCGATCTCCGCCCGGCGGGCGCGGCACGGGTCGTGAGTGGCGGCGGCATCGCGCCGGCAGGGCGGGACGGTCCGGATGCGGCGGAACGGGGTCGCGCGTACCGGAGAAATGCCGGAAGAGACGCGCTGACCCCGGCCAGGAACGAGCGGCGTGGTCGTGTGCCGTTTCTGTGAATCAGCACACGACCACGGGGCCGGCCCGGAGGGTTTCTAGACCGAGCGGCGTGTGGCGGCCACCGCCAGAGCGTGCAGGACAGCGCGGGCCTCCCCGGTGATGGGAGCCTCGGCCAGGGCGGCCAGAGCCTCGGAACTCAGGGTCTCGATGCGCGACTCGGTGGCCGCCAGGGCGCCCGCCTCGCGGATGATCGCCCGGAGCCGTTCGACGCCGGCGTCCGTCAAGGACGGGTCGCCGAGGCCGGCCTCCAGCTCACGCCGTGTCGGAGCGTCGACCGCCTGGAAGGCCGCGGCCACCAGATAGGTGCGTTTGCCCTCGCGCAGGTCGTCGCCGGCCGGTTTGCCGGTCTGGGACGGGTCGCCGAAGATGCCGAGGACGTCGTCGCGCATCTGGAAGGCCTCGCCCAGGGGCAGGCCGAACGCCGCGTACGCCGCGAACACCTCGGGGCCGCCACCGGCCAGGGCCGCGCCCAGCAGCAGCGGGCGTTCGACCGTGTACTTCGCGGCCTTGAACCGGGCCACCTTGCCGGCCCGCTTCAGCGACGTGTCCCCCGTCGCCTGGGTGTGCACGTCCAGATACTGGCCGACGGTCACCTCGGTGCGCATCTGGTCGAAGACCGGCCGCGCCCGGGCCAGATCGGCCAGCGGCATCCCGGACGTGTGCAGCAGCTCGTCCGACCAGACCAGCGCCAGATCGCCGAGCAGCACCGCCGCCGAATCACCGAAACCGGCCGCCGAGCCCCGCCAGCCCGCGGTCGTGTGCAGCAGTTCGAACCGCCGGTGCACCGACGGCTCCCCGCGCCGGGTGTCCGACCGGTCCATCAGGTCGTCGTGGATCAGCGCGCTGGCCTGCACCAGCTCCACCGCCGACACGGCGGCCACCACCTCGTCCGAGTCGGCGCCGCCCGCACCCCGGAACCCCCAGTACGCGAACGCCGGCCGCAGCCGCTTCCCACCCCCGAGCACGAACGCCGACAACGCGTCGGCCACCTCGGCCAGCGCCGGATCGATCTCCAGCAGGCGCGTCCGCTGGGTGGCGAGGAAACCGGAGAGCGCCTTGTCGACCCGTGGCCGCAGCTCGGCCGACTCGAGCGGAGAATCTGTCACGGACTCGACGCTATCCGGTCGTCCGTCCCGCTGTTCGGTCAGAGCACCCCGATCCACCGGGCGGTCCCACTCGGCGACGGATCATGGCGTGCTGATTCGTCCGCCGTGGCCCTGTTCGGCCCGTTTCTGTGGTCCGGCGGCGGGTCCGCGGCGCCCGTCGCGGCTTCCGCACGGCCGGTTGTCCCGCTGTCCGGCGGGCGGTCTCCCGCGGTGACGGGCCGCCGGGCGCCGGAGCCCGCGCCGCGGCCGTGACGGCGCGCCCGGCTCGCGTGGCACGGCGGAACGGCCGGGGGTGCGTTTGTGGGCGCTTCACCGCGTACCGGAAGAAGGGGTTGATGGTGTGGGAACCGCCCGGGGTGACCGGGTGGGACGTTCGGGCGGATCATCGAAGGCGGGGCGGCCGGTAGAGTGCTGTTGTGTCTCTCGGACTTCCCTCCCGGCTTCCCGGCACGCCGTCGGTCGGTGAGCTGATCCGCGGCCCGGTGCCCACGTTCTCGTTCGAGTTCTTTCCGCCGAAGACCCCGGCCGGTGAGCAACTGCTCTGGCAGGCGATCCGCGAGCTGGAGTCGTTGCGGCCCAGCTTCGTGTCGATCACCTACGGGGCGGGTGGCACCACCCGCGACACCACCGTCACCGTCACCGAGCGCGTCGCCACCGAGACCACCCTGCTGCCGATGGCGCATCTCACCGCGGTGAACCACTCCGTCGCCGAGCTGCGCAACGTGATCGGCCGGCTGGCCGGCGCCGGCATCAGCAACATTCTGGCGGTGCGCGGCGACCCGCCCGGCGATCCGATGGGCGAGTGGGTGCCGCATCCGGACGGGATTCTGTATGCCGAGGATCTGGTCCGCCTGATCCGTGAGGCAGGCGATTTCAGCGTCGGGGTGGCGGCGTTCCCCTACAAGCATCCGCGGTCGGCCGACGTGGAGACCGACACCCGGAACTTCGTCGGCAAATGCCGGGCGGGGGCGGATTTCGCGATCACCCAGATGTTCTTCGACGCCGACGACTACCTGCGTCTTCGCGATCGGGTCACGGCTGCCGGGTGCGACACCCCGATCGTGCCCGGTGTCATGCCGGTCACCCGGATGGCCACCATCGAACGCTCCGAGCAGCTCTCCGGCGCGCCCTTCCCGCCCGCGCTGCTCAGCCGTTTCGAGCGGGTCGCCGGAGACGAGGACGCGGTCCGGGCCCTCGGCATCGACCTGTGCAGCGAGATGTGCGCCCGGCTGCTGGACGAAGGCGTGCCCGGGATCCACTTCATCACCCTCAACCGTTCCACCGCGACCCGTGAGGTCTGGCAGCAGCTGGCCCCCACCGAGGTCGCGGCCGCCGCCTGACCGGTGCCGATCCCGCCGTCACGCGACACTCCGGCACCCATGCGCGACCGGCGCCCTGACAGCGGGAGGTGGTCGTCCCGGGTTCCGGCCCGGAACAGTCCCGGCCAGCCGGGCTGGTCGCCCGCTGTGATGCCGGAGACCCCGCCGTGACCTGGGACGAATACGCCGAGGCCTGGTCAGGGCTGCACGGCGGTTTCGATCCGCGGCGGGCCTCGCCGCTGATCCGGGGATGGGTGCGGGCGGCCTACCGGATCGGTCTCTGGCTCGGCGGCAAGGGCGTCACGCCGTTCACGGTGACTCTCGCGGGCGTGGCGATCTGCCTGGCCGTCCCGCTGTCAGCGGCGGCCGGCGCGCCCGGCCTCGCGCTCGGCGCCGGGCTGGTGCTGCTCGCCGCCGCGGCCGACGGACTGGACGGCGCGGTCGCCGTGATCACCGGCCGGGTCACCAGAGCCGGGTACGTGTACGACTCGGTCGCCGACCGCATCGGCGAGGCCGCCTGGCTGACCGCGTTCTGGCTGGCGGGCGCGCCGGCCTGGCTCACGGTGGCGGCCGGGGCGGCGAGCTGGCTGCACGAGTACGTCCGCGCCCGGGCCACTGCCGCCGGGATGCCGGACATCGGCGTCGTCACCGTCGGCGAACGGCCCACCCGGGTCGCCGTCACCGTCACCGGCCTGATCCTCACACCACTGGCCGCTGTGATCGTGCCCGGCCGGGTTGCCGCTGTCCTTGCCACAGCCGTCGCGGCCTGGCTGATTCTGCAGCTCGTCGGGCTGGCCCAGTTGACCGTCGCGGTGCGCGCAGCCCTTCGCTGAGCGCCGCTCCCGGCGGGCGTGGACGAACCACGTGAAGAGCCGATGAACTGAGCTGAAGCCGTTTTATTCGGTTGTCGCCGATCGATGCCAAGGCCTATTTTCTCCTCAGCGAATCCGCCGGGGAGAAACGCCCCTGAGCTGTGGATTCGCATTGTGCAAACGATTTTCCGGGGGGTGACGAAATGAGTGCGGTTCTGGTTCTCAACGCCGACTGCGGGCCGCTGCACCGGGTCAGCCTCCGGCACGCGATCCGGATGCTGTTCCGTCAGGTCGCCGTGGTGCACGAGGCCCAGCCGGACACCCGGATCGGGGTCTACCCGGTGCCGACCGTGGTGCGGCTGGTCTCCTACGTGGTGACGCGGTGGCGGCGCGGCCGTGGTCCGGCCTGGTCGCGGGCCGGTGTGCTGCTGCGGGATGAGCGGAGGTGCGCCTACTGCGGCGACGCGGCCTCGACCATCGACCACGTCCTGCCCCGCTCGCGCGGCGGCCGCAACGAATGGCTCAACACCGTCGCGGCCTGCGGGCGCTGCAACAACCGCAAGGGCGACCGCACCCCCGCTGAGGCGCGCATGCCACTGCGGACGACGCCCTACGCCCCGGTCTGGGCCGTCTCCCTCACCTGATCGTGACGCTTCGCCGGACTCTCCCCTCGAGCGGCGGTCGGCGGGTTTACACGGGGACCCGCCGGCCGCCCACTTCCCGCGGTGGCCGGAGGCGGTGGGTTGTGGCCCACCGCCCGCAGTCCTATCCGGCGAGGGAGTCCGCGCCGTCGACGACGTCCGGGACAAGCGACCGGTCACCGGCCAGATGCCGCCGTACGTAGTCCCGTAGTTCCGCCGGCCGGTTCATCGGGCACACCAGACCGACGTGCCCGTCCGGCCGTACGAGCAGGAGATCTCCCGGATCGCCCAGTTGCCGGGCGGCCTCGCGCCCGGCGGCCGCGATCGGTGCGAAGGCCATCGGCGCCGGGCAGCCGTCCCGTACCGGGCGCAGCGCGCGCTCGGCGTCGGTGTCCACGTAGCGGATGTGATGCAGCAGCGTCCACCGGTCGTAGCTGAGCAGGTCATGCAGCCGAACCGGTCGCCCGCCGGACATGACCTGGACGTCGGGGATCCGGTCGCCGGCCCGGATCCCGCCGACCGGCCAGCGGCTCCGGCTCCGGGAGAGCGGGCTGCGGCGATGGTGCCGGCCGAAGTCGCTCATCATCCATTCGACGCGCCGCTGGATCGACTCCGACGCCATCATGGCCCCCACCAGCATGCCGCGCAGCCCGTTCGCCACCGGCGGCAGGATCATCTCGATCGGGCTGGCCCGCATGTCCCGGATCACGCCTTCGGCCAGCTCCCGCTGTTCCAGGTCGTACGTGTCGAGCACCGCGTCGGCGGCCTGACCGCGATGCACGGCGGCCAGTTTCCAGCCGAGGTTGTACGCGCCCAGCATGCCGATGTTCATGCCGTGCCCGCCCAGCGGCGCCCAGGTGTGCGCGGCGTCGCCGGCCAGCAGGATCCGGCCCGAGCGCAGCCGGGAGGCGATGCGGTCGGCGAACCGTGCCCGGCTCAGCCAGACCGGCTCGGTGAGGATCAGGTTCAGATCCGGCATCCCGGCCGCCTCCGCCACCAGACCCTGCAACTCGGCCAGCGTGGGCGGATCATTGTTTTGCGGATCCGGGTTGTCGCGCAGGCAGAAGAAGCGGTACCCGGCTCCGGGGGTGGGGAAGGTGATGACGGTCCGGTAGGGGGAGAAGAAGAAGTATCCGTTTCCCGGCTTCTCCGGCAGTGACCAGGACGGGATGGCGTTGCCCTGCACCACCTGCATGTTGCCGTGCTCCGAACCGGGGAAGGTGATGCCCAGCAGCCGGCGAACCGTGCTCCGCTTGCCGTCGCAACCCACCACCCACGCCGTCTCGATGTGCTCCACCGCCCGCTGCGGATGCTCGACGGTGACGCGTACCCCGTGGTCGTCCTGCACCAGATCGGTGACCTTGGTCAGCCAGTCGACCGTCACCCCCATCCCGGCCAGTTCCTCGACGAGAAGCCGTTCGATGTGATGCTGCTCGACGGTCATGGCGTTGGGGTAGCGGGAGGAGAACCTGCCCGTGGTGTATCTGCCGACCCGGCGCCCGGACGTGAAGAAGGTGCTGCCCTCCATCTCGTACGCCTGCCTTCGGATGATCTCGCCCACCCCGAGCGAGCCCAGTGCCTCGCCGGCGCGCGGGAAGATGACGTCGGCGCGCGGCTCACGGTTCGTGCCGGGAGCGCGGTCCACCACCCGCACCCGCATGCCGAGCCGGCGTAGGGCGATGGCCGTGGTCAGGCCGATCGGGCCCGCTCCGACCACCAGAACTTCGGTGTCCTGCTTCATTGTCGTGTCTTCCGTGTCGTGGCGGTCAGGCCGGGAATGCCTCGATGACGCTGAGCGGGGCGGCCGCTTCGATCATGCGGCCGAATCGCAGCCCTGCCCCGGTCAGCAGTTCCATGTGCTCGGACAGGGTCCGCTCCCGCCCGCCGTAAACGATCATCATGGCGACGTCGAGCACCTTGCTGGGGTGGAAGTCGTCGCCGGGCGGGACGACCGCCTCGATCAGCAGCAGCCGGCTCTCCGGCGTCATCGCCGCCCGGCAGTTCCGCAGCAGGGTGGCCGCGTCCGTGTCCGACCAGTTGTGCAGCACTCCTTTGAGCAGGTAGAGGTCGGCGCCGGCGGGCACTTCACGGAGGAAGTCGCCGCCGATCACGGAGCACCGTTCGGAGAGGCCGGCGGCCGCCACCCGCTTGCGGGCCACGTCGGCGATCTCCGGCAGGTCGAGGACGACGCCTTCGGCCTCCGGGTACCGCTGCAGCAGCACGGTCAGCAGACTGCCGTCACCGCCCCCGACGTCGACGATCCGCTGCACCCCGCCGAAGTCGTACCCGGTGGCCAGGACGGTGCCCATGACCCGGCTGTGCTCGGCCATCGCGGAGTGGAAGATCTCGCCGTGCTCGGGGTTCCGGGCCAGGTGCTCGAAGATCGGCTCGCCGTACACCCCGGAGAAGGCCGGATCCTGGGCGCGCACGCTGCTTCCGGCGTCGTCGTAGACCGGGTTGAGCATGCCCTGAAAGCGCACCCACCAGTGCAGGGACTGGGGGTGTTCGGAGTCCAGCCGCTTGCCCATCTCGGTCAGCGCGAACCGGCCGTGCGGCGCTTCGGTGCAGACGCCGACGCCCGCCAGCGCGCGCAGCAGCCGGTGCAGCGCCTTCGGGTGCGTCGCCGTCTTCTCGGCGAGTTCCTCGGCGCTGCGCGGGCCGTCGACGAGCAGCCCCGCCACGTCGAACTCGACGGCGAGTTGCAGAAGGCGTGCCGCCCCCAGTCCTTCGGCCATCCGCAGCAGGCGAAGCGTCTCGTCGTGGTCCGAGGCGATTTGTCGAGTGGTCATGTTGTCTCCAAGAGGTGGTAGGTGTCCGAGGCCGGCGCCGTGGTCAGCGGCTCCCCGGGTTCACGAGCAGCCGGGACGGGCCGTGGAAGACCAGGTCGTGGGCGTACGGAACGGGATGCTCGGACAGGCTGAGCCGTGGTAGCCGGTGCAGCAGCCTGGTCAGCGCGACCTCTGCCTCGAGACGAGCCAGATGGGCGCCGAGGCAGTAGTGGATGCCCATGCCGAAGCCGGCGTGGCGGGTGGGGACGCGGTGGATGTCCAGGCGGTCCGGCTCGGGGAAGCGGGCCGGGTCGCGGTTCGCCGAACCCAGGACCAGTACGACGGTGCTGCCGGCGCCGATGTGCCGGCCCCCGATCTCCACGTCCTGCCGGGCTCGTCGCCGGATCATCTGCACCGGGGAGTCGTAGCGGGTCAGTTCCTCGACCGCCCACGGCATCGCCTCCGGGACCGCGCTCAGTTCGGCGTGGACGTGCGGGTTGCGCAGCAGTGCCAGCACCCCCTTCGACAGCAGGTTCGTGGTGGTCTCGTGGCCGGCGGTGAGCAGGTGGATGCAGGTCGACGCCAGTTGGACCTCGGTGAGGCCGGCGGCGAGCAGGTGCCCGACGAGGTCGCCGGGGTTCGCGCCGCGGCGGCGTCCGGCCTCGGCCGCGAAGAACGCCGACAACGCCCGGGCGGCGCGGTCGGCCGCGGGGAGGCCGGCGCCGTCGTGCGAGGTGTTGGCCTGCTGCAGGGCTACGGCGTGCCGCCGCAGCCATCGGTGCCGGGTGGCGGGCACGCCCAGCAGGTCGGCGATGACGAGGATGGGCAGCGGCGCCGCGAAATCCTCGACGAGGTCGGCGACCGGGCGGTCGGCCAGGTCGTCGAGCAGGCCGTCGACCAGTGTCTCGACACGCTTGCGCAACGGCGTGACCCGCGCCGGGGTGAAGTGCCCGGCGACCCGGGAGCGCAGTGCGGTGTGCTCCGGCGGGTCCAGGAACACCAGCCAGTTCGTCACCACGTCGTGCAGCGCGGCGTACTGCGGGGGAATGGGGACCACCGGGGCTCCGCCCGGCGCCCGGCGCCCGAAGCGCCGGTCGGTCAGCACCGCGAACACGTCGTCGTAGCCGAAGAGGTACCACGTGTCGGCGCCGGCCGGGTCCCGGTGCTGCCGGTGCACGGGATCGATGTCCAGGTAGTGCCGGTAGACGGGGTACGGATCCGCGATCTGTGCCGCGTCCAGGGCGAACGGTGGCACCCGCCCGGTCGCGGCGCGGGCGTCGACGGCCGAGGTCATGCCCGCTCCCGTGCACCGAAGAAGCCGGCGTAGAAGGCCAGCATCTCGGTGACCCGTTCGGGCGCGGCGGCCGTCTTGCCGGACGCCGCGGCGAGATGCTCGAACCGGAGCGCCATCGACCGGTCGGCGACGTCGGGGCGGGGAATGAACCGCGGTTCGGTCTCCCACTCGAAGGAGGGGCCGGCGCACGTGCCGGGCCGCCCGGCCGGCATCGTCACCAGAACCTCGGCCAGCGGGCCCATCATCCCGGTCATCACGTCGATGGCCGCGTTCATCAGCTCGGAGCGGCGCAGGCTGGCGTCCGGGTCCTGCCCGAAGTGCTGCACCATGAGCTGGAACATCATGAAGTACGCGCGATTGAAGAGCTGCAGCACGGCGACCGCCTCCGGCTCGGTGACCGGTTCGGTGTTCGGGTTGCCGGGATACAACGACGGGTTGCGGGCCAGCGGGTAGGCCGGAATCCACCGCTCCCGCCCGCCGCCACGGGTCGCGGCGCCGTCCTCGAGCAACCGGGCGGACAGCCCGAGGAAGATGTCGTAGTGCGACTCGCCGGCCTCGACGGGTGAATCGATCCGGCCGCCCTCACCCTGCTCGGTCACCACGTCGATGGCGAACAGCGCGCTGGGCAGGTCGTCGACGTACAGCTGATAGTCGGGGTGCACGGCGTTGATCGATTCCCGGAGGAACAGGTGGTGCTCCCCACCGCCCCGGCCCCGGCGGATCAGGAAAAGGTCGGGAACGCTTCGCAGGCCGGCGCGGATATCGTCGTACAGCTCCGGGATGGAGTGGTAGCGGTGCTCGTCCCGGCCGGGTGGGACGTCCGGGCCGGGCGCGCCGGTGAGCGGTGACACCGCGCCCGCCGGCCGCTCGACGGCGATGAACCGCTGCAGACTGCCCACGCTGAGCGGCTCCAGGGCGAAGTCCAGGGCCACCGGCAGCGTGCTGTTCAGCGTGCCGAAGGAGAAGACCGGTACGTGGAAGCTCTCACCCATCGCCATGATGATGTTGTTGACGACCAGGAAATGGATCATCTCCTCGCGGGCGACCTCGATCAGCCGGCCCCGTACCCCGCCGTCACGGCTGCGGCCGCCGTCACCGCAGGCCAGCCGGACCTGCTCCGGAGTCCACAGCCCGCGGCGGACGAACTCGCGGGCCGCGCCGTGTGTCGGCACGGAGTACGCGGCGTACAGGTACTGCAGCATCACGGCCAGCTCCAGGGTCGCCGCGTGCCGCAACGCGGTCAGCAGCTGTCCCCGGGTGGTGATCGGCAGGCCGGTACGGGCACGGCCGGTGACCGGCGCCGGAACCCGGGCCGCGGACTGTTCCCGCCGCAGGTACTTGAGCAACAGACCGGCCTTGGCGGCGGACAGGTCCCGGGTCGGTGGCATGAACCAGGTCCGGGACCGGTTGGCCGGGTCGGACATCTGCCAGAGCAGCCGGGCGTACGTCGCGACCTTGCACCGGTCCGCCAGGCTGAACACCTCCGCCTTCATGAACGAGTAGAGGAACTCGTAATCGGCGAACACCTCCCGGTACAGCAGGTCGAACGTGACCTCCTCGGTGGGCACGTCGGCGAGGTGCCCGTCGTCGGGCAGCACCCGTACCGCCAGATGGCCGGCGCCGGACCAGTAGCCCAGTTCGTCGGCGTCGTCGTAGGCCAGCGCGGCCGACCCGGGCCGCTCCGGCGGGCAGGGCCCGTCGTCCTGGGCCGGGGCGAGCAGGATCCGGCCCGCGCCGGCGCGGGCGCCCTGAACGGTGAAGCAGCCGTCCCCCCGGGCGTCGGTGTCGACGGCACACACCTCGGCGAAGTCGCCACCGGCCTCGACCGGCCCGGGCCGTACCCGCACCAGGTCGACGTCACCGCACCGGGCCGACGGGGCGGAAGCGGCCGGGTCCAGCGGGCGGGACCGGGGGTTGAGGAACTGCCGCACCCGGATGCCGGTGACCGGTGCCGGGCGGCCCCGTACGAAGGACCGGATGCCCACGGTCACCGCGTGATCGTGACCGTGGGCCGGATCGGGATGCTCCAGCGTCAGGGCGGCGTCGTCGGTCTGCACCGTGACCTCCTCCTCGGCCACGAGCGTGCGCCGTTCCCCGTCCACCTCCCCGATCAGGCACAGCGCCTCGTCGGGCAGGGAGCCGGCGGTGGGCAGCAGGTTCTCCACCCGGACGATCCCGCTCGTCAGGTCGTACCCCGGTCCGGCGTACGCGGAACGGGGGACGCGGGCGATCAGCCGGCCGTCGTGTGCCGTGCGCAGTTCCAGGTCGCCGAGCCGCACCCGCTCGTGCGGCTCCCGGGCTTCGGGTCCGGTGGAGCGGCCCACCACGGGCACCGCCGTCACCATGTTGAAGGTGACGTGGCCGGGCTCGACGGCGACCGTCAGGTTGTGCAACGGGACCGGCCGTTCGGTCCAGCCGGCGGCCCGCGGCGTCAGCAGCCGTCCGGCGGGACAGGTCCGCGGTTCGGTCCGGCGCCACGGGGCCACCGTGCCCCACACCGCCCAGTGGTTCGCCGCGTCCGGCGCCGTCGGCATCGCCATGGTGGCCAGGGCGAACTGGACGACGAGGCCGTCCACGCCCGGCTGCCCGACCACGGCGCGCAGGTGCCCGGCCGCGGGCGACAGGGACGTCTCCGGCAGCCAGTGCAGGCCCTCACCGTCGGTCAGGACGAACTGGTGCACCGTGGACCGGGCCAGCTCCGACGCCAGCGGGTGCTCCCGGAGGCCGCGGCGGTAGTCGAAGTGGTGCCATCGGGGCGGCTGATATCCGGACACGTCACCGGTCAGCAGGTAGCCGTCCTCGTACGACCGTTCACCGCGGCCGAGCCCGAACTGCCCGACCATGACGGTCGTCGTCCAGCGGGAGGTCGGATCCAGGTCGAACACCCGTGCCCGGTTCGCGGTGGTGGCCAGGTAGTCGTTGTAGTGGCCCCACATGTCCACCCGCCGGCCGACCACCGGGTCGCCGCGGTCGGGACCGTGCGACGTCTCGACCGCGACGACCTGGGCGTCGATCCAGAAGTGGCCGCTGCCGGCGAAGTTGTGACCGGTCGAGCCGTTGAACGGCGCCCCGGGGCCGCTCCGGCCGGCGGCGTCGAACCATGGCCCTCTGCGCGCCAGCCAGGCGTGGTGATCCGCCGGTGGCGTGTCCGTGGGCACCGGCCCGTCGTCGTTGAGCGCCCGGTTGGTAGCCAGGTCGATCAGCCCGCTGCGCGGCCCGGTGGGCAGCTTGGTGGTGGCGACCCCGCGGAAATGCAGGCGCGGCAGGTCGAGGACGCTCATCCAGCCATCTCCGTGCAGATCGGCAGCACGTCACGCACCGCCGGACCGGCGGGCTCCGGCATGAGCGCGGGATCCGGCAGCGTGGCCGGCACCCGCATGACGATCCGGCTCACCGCGTCGAGCGCGGACTCGAGCGCGCCGTCGATCCACGCCGGGCGGGACGAACAGTGCTCCCCGGCGAAGTACAGGGGCCCCTCCGGCTGCTGTGCCAGCATGCGCTGCTCCTCGACCGCCGCGGCGTCCTTGCCCCAGTGGACCGAGCACCCGCCGTTGCTCCACGGGTACTGACCCCACGCCAGGCTCTTGGCGTTGAGCACCATGCCGGGTTTGAGCAGCTGTGGATGCATGGGAGCCAGATCGGCCAGCACCGCCGCGTACCGGGCCGCCGCCGGCATCCGGCCGAGCAGTTCGGCGTCCTCCCCGACGCTGTAACTGGCCAGCAGCACGGCGCCGTACGCGGGATCGCCGTCGATCGGGGGATAGTAGGTCTGGCGTACCCGGCCCCCGCTGGACGAGGCGCCGCCGTTGATGCCCTCGCGCTGCCAGAACGCCTCCCGGCAGTGCAGCGCCACCTTGGTGGCGGGCACGTACTGCACATCATGGATGGTCTGGAGTTTCTCGTCGCTGAAGCCGGTCAGCCGCAGGCCGCGCAGCACCGAGAACGGAAGTGTGCACAGCACCTGGCCGCACCGGCGTACCAGGCGCCGGCCGTCGGCACGCAGGTGCAGCACGACCTCGTCGGAGCGCGCCTCGATGCCGACCACCTCGTGCTGGCGGCGGATCGGCCCGTTGATGCGCCGGGCGAGCCGCCGCACGAGCTGGTCCATGCCTCCGCGCAGCCGGAAGAGCTTGGTGCTGGTCTCCATGAGGATGTCGTCCAGGAAGCCACGCAGCGGGTTGCGGCACTGCTCCCGCAGGGTCGGGTGGGCGGCGAACAGCCCGTGCAGGTCGAAGGCGTTGCCGTCGTTGCGGACGAACGGGGCGAGGTTCAGGCGTTCCACATAGTCCAGCAGCCGGGCACGCAGGTCGTGGCGCAGATCCTGGCGCTGGCCGGGTGGCGCGATGGCGTCGACGACGAGGGTCAGCCAGGCGCCGAACATCAGCGTCTCCGGGCGATAGCCGTCGTGGGACAGATCCTCGCGGAGTTCGGTGGTCAGCTGACGGGCGGCGTCGCGGAGGCGGACGTAACTCTCCGCGGTGCGCAGGAAGGCGTTCTGATCGGCCAGCAGGCTGTGGAAGGACCGCAGCTCGCCGGTGAGACCGACCTGGGCGATGTAACGCAGGGTGTTGCTGTGGCCGGCCGGGATTCGCATGGCGCCCAGTTCGGCGAACGGCGCGTCGGCCGAGTCGCCGAACCGGAAGGTGGAGATCCGGCCACCGAGCCGCCGGCTGCCCTCCAGCACCTCGACGGGAACGCCCAGACGTTCCAGCTCGTACGCGGCCGCGAGCCCCGCGATGCCGCCGCCGAGGATCACCACGGTCGGGTCTGGACGCTTGCCGTTCGTCCCGCCGTCGGCCGTGACAGCGTCGGTGTGGGCGCGACTCGGCGGAACCGGCATGGCTGTCGGTGCTCGTCTGTGACCCATGGCATTCTCCTTCCCGCGCCGTCGTCGAGTCCGCTACGGGCGGACCGCCGTTCGCGCGGCGAACTCCGGACAGGACGGCGCTGGACGAATCAGCGAAGCGGATGACGCCGCGCCATATCGGTTTGACTCACTGTGATAGGCCAGGCCTTACCGACTCAATATGTATTGTCTGGCAATTTGACCCTTGGGTCGTTCCAGGGAACGGCCGACGCATTGTTCGGCACGCTGATTCCGGTTCTCCGGGGATGTCGGCCATTGGCCGCGTTACTTTGCCGAGCATAAGTGGTGAGGTGGCGTTGTGCAGGGTCAACGCGGATGGTGCGGGCCTGTCGGGCTGGTGGGGCAAGCCGTGGCGGCCGGAATCGCGGGAAAAGAGAGTAATGGTTCGACGGTGCGGGCGGGCACTTTTCGATGAAGTGTCGGCGCGGCGCCCGGAGTGATGAATGGCAGCCGAATAATCGTTCGGCAGATGGCCCGGCACGGCGAATGATCCAAGGTGCACACGTTCCCGGGCCATAGCGGGGAGAATCGGCGCGGAACGCAGTACCGCCCGTGGCCGTGGGCCACGGGCGGTACGCCAGGCGCCCGGCACGTCGTTGTGCCGGGCGCCCGAGCTTCGATCCGGTGGCGGGACACCACGCTGTGTCCTGCCACCGGGGGACCGGTCAGCGCCTGCTGATCGCCTTGCGATAGTCGCTGTTGAGGCGGCCGATGAGGCTCAGCGGAATGCCCTTCGGGCAGACCGTGGTGCACTCGCCGGCGTTGGTGCAACCGCCGAAACCGGCGTCGTCCTGCGCCTGGAGCATGTCGATGACGCGGCTGTCCCGCTCGGGCTGGCCCTGGGGCATCAGGCCGAGGTGGGCGATCTTCGCCGCGGTGAAGAGCATCGACGAGCCGTTCGGGCAGGCCGCCACGCAGGCGCCGCAACCGATGCAGGTGGCCGCCTCGAACGCGGCGTCCGCGTCCTTCTTCGGCACCGGGGTGGCGTGGGCGTCCGGGGCGGTGCCGGTCGGGGCGGAGATGTAACCACCAGCCTGAATGATCTTGTCGAAGGCGGTCCGGTCGACGACCAGGTCCTTGATCACCGGGAAGGCGGCGGCACGCCACGGCTCGACGTCGATCACGTCGCCGTCGGAGAACTTCCGCATGTGCAGCTGGCACGTGGTGGTGGCCTTCTCGGGGCCGTGCGCCACACCGTTGATGACCATGCTGCACGCGCCGCAGATGCCCTCACGGCAGTCGTGGTCGAAGGCGATCGGGTCGTCACCGCCCAGGATCAGCGTCTCGTTGAGGACGTCGATCATCTCGAGGAACGACGCGTCCGGGGAGATCCCCTTCACGTCGTAGGTGACCATCTTCCCGGGGGAGGTGGGGCCGGCCTGACGCCACACCCGAACCTTGATGTCCATTGAGGGTTATTCACGACCTTCCTTGACTGACGGGTTGCGTGACGGTGGGCACGTGGTCTCCACCGTCGTGAATAACCCTCACTACTTGTAGCTCCGCGTGCTCGGGTGGACGTACTCGAAGTCGAGCTCTTCCTTGTGCAGGGTCGGCTTGCCGTCGGCGCCGAAGTACTCCCACGCCGCGGCGTAGCTGAACTCGTCGTCGTGGCGCAGCGCCTCACCGTCCGGGGTCTGGCTCTCGGCCCGGAAGTGGCCGCCGCAGGACTCGCGGCGGTGCAGCGCGTCGATGCACATCAGCTCGCCGAGCTCGAGGAAGTCGGCCACCCGGCCGGCCTTCTCCAGGTTCTGGTTGAGCTCCTCACCCCTGCCCGGCACCTTCACCCGGGTCCAGAACTCCTCCTTGAGCGCCCGGATCAGACCGATGGCCTTGGTCAGGCCCTCCTCGGTCCGCTCCATGCCGCAGTACTCCCACATGATCTGGCCGAGCTCACGGTGGAACGAGTCCACCGTCCGGTCGCCGTCGATCGACAGGAGCCTGGCGATCCGGTCCTCGACCTCCCGGCGGGCCTCGACGACCGGGGCGTCCGCCTCGGAGACGGCCGGGAAGGGGCCGGCCGCGAGGTAGTTGCTGATCGTGTTCGGCAGCACGAAGTAGCCGTCGGCGAGACCCTGCATCAGCGCGGACGCGCCGAGCCGGTTGGCGCCGTGGTCGGAGAAGTTGGCCTCGCCCACCACGAACAGGCCGGGGATCGTCGACTGCAGGTCGTAGTCGACCCAGAGGCCACCCATCGTGTAGTGCACGGCCGGGTAGATGCGCATCGGCGTCTCGTACGGGTCCTCGCCGGTGATCCGCTCGTACATCTCGAAGAGGTTGCCGTACTTCGCCTCGACGGCCTTGCGGCCCAGCCGCTTGATCGCGTCCGCGAAGTCCAGGTAGACGCCGAGGCCACCGGGGCCGACACCGCGGCCCTCGTCGCAGACGTTCTTGGCGGCACGCGACGCGATGTCACGGGGCACCAGGTTGCCGAACGACGGGTAGATGCGCTCCAGGTAGTAGTCGCGCTCGTCCTCGGGGATGTCCGCGGCCTTGCGGGTGTCCCGCTGGGCCTTCGGCACCCACACCCGGCCGTCGTTGCGCAGCGACTCCGACATCAGGGTCAGCTTCGACTGGTGCGAGCCGGACTCCGGGATGCAGGTCGGGTGGATCTGCGTGTAGCAGGGGTTCGCGAACAGCGCGCCCTTGCGGTGGGCCCGCCACGACGCGGTGACGTTGCAGCCCTTGGCGTTGGTGGAGAGGAAGAAGACGTTGCCGTAACCGCCCGAGGCGAGCACGACGGCGTCGGCGAACTCGGTCGTGATCTCGCCGGTGACCATGTCCCGCACCACGATGCCGCGGGCCTTGCCGTCGACGATGATCAGCTCGAGCATCTCGTGCCGGGCGTTCATCTCGATGTTGCCGAGACCGATCTGCCGCTCCATCGCCTGGTAGGCGCCGAGCAGCAGCTGCTGGCCCGTCTGGCCCCGGGCGTAGAAGGTCCGGGACACCTGGGTGCCACCGAACGAGCGGTTGTCGAGCAGGCCGCCGTACTCGCGGGCGAACGGCACGCCCTGGGCCACGCACTGGTCGATGATGTTCACCGAGACCTGCGCGAGCCGGTACACGTTGGACTCGCGGGCCCGGAAGTCGCCGCCCTTCACCGTGTCGTAGAAGAGCCGGTGGACGGAGTCACCGTCGTTGCGGTAGTTCTTCGCGGCGTTGATGCCACCCTGCGCGGCGATCGAGTGCGCGCGGCGGGGGCTGTCCTGATAGCAGTACGACTTGACCTTGTACCCGGCCTCGGCCAGGGTCGCCGCGGCCGAGCCGCCGGCCAGGCCGGTGCCGACCACGATGACCGTCAGCTTGCGGCGGTTCGCCGGGTTGACCAGCTTGGCGGAGAACTTGCGGCGTTCCCAGCGGGTCTCGACGGGGCCGTCCGGCGCGGCGGTGTCGGCGATCGGGTCGCCCTCTGCCCAGAAGTCGCTCATGATCAATCCACCAATCCGATCAGGACCGCGAACGGCACCGAGAGGTAACCGATCACCAGGACGGCGGCGATCACCGACGAGGCGATCCTGGCGATGCGCTCGCCGCCGGTGGTCTGCTGGCCGAGAGTCCGGGCCGCACTGAAGATGCCGTGCTTCAGGTGAAGGCCCACGGCGCTGACGGCCAGGGCGTAGAAGGCGGTCACGTACCAGCGCTGCGGCGCGAAGTCCGCGACGACGTTGGCGTACGGATGCCGCGGGTCGAAGTCCGGGTGAACCGTGCCCGTCGTCAGGTCCAGGATGTGGTAGATCACGAAGAGCAGGACGATGACGCCACCCCAGCGCATGGTGCGGGCGGCGTAACTGCCCTGGACCTTGGGCCGGTGCGCGTACTTGACCGGCCGTGCCCGCCGGGCTCGCCTGGTCAGCACCGTGGCCGCCCAGATGTGGGCGATCAGCGCGATCACCAGGCCGAACCTCTGGATCCAGAGGTACCAGGTGCGCGGGAGCAGTGGCGTGCCGAGCTCGCGCAGCCAGTGTGCATAGTGGTCGAAGTCCTTCGCGTCCACGAAGATCTTCAAGTTGCCCAGCATGTGCGCGAACAGGAAGAGGATCAGGACGACGCCGCTGACCGCCATGATCAGTTTGAGCGCGACCGACGAGGGCCGGACCGACTTCCGCGGCGTGGGGCGTGCCGTCGCGCCCACTGCATCAGTCGTCTTCGGAATAGGAGTGTCTACCGCCACGAGTTGGAAGGTAGAAAGTCCCGAACGATTCGTCTAATGCATCCAGGGACGACCTGCGATAGCGATAGGCTATTACGGTGCAGCTGCAACAACTCAGGTACTTCCTGGCGGTGGCGGAACTACGGCATTTCACCCGTGCGGCGGACGAACTGGGCGTCTCGCAGCCCACGTTGAGTAAGCAGATTCACACCCTGGAAATGTCACTCGGCGCCCCACTCCTCGAGCGGATCCGGGGCGGCGTGACCCTCACGGTGGCCGGCGAGACACTGCTGCCCCTGGCGCAACGCATGATCGCGGACGCCGACGCGGCACGGGACGCGGTCGCCGACATCGTCGGGCTGCGCCGCGGCGAGGTCCGGCTCGGCGCCACCCCCAGCCTCTGCTCCTCGCTGGTCCCGGCCGTCCTGCGCGACTACCGCGCCGAACACCCCGGCATCCGCCTGCACGTGAACGAGGGCAGCTCCCAGGACCTCATCGCCGACCTGCTCGCCCACTCCCTCGACCTGGCCCTCATCGTGCACCCCGAGCAGGGCGTCGACCCGGCGCTGGAGACGATCGAGCTGCTCCGGGAGAGCCTCGTCGTCGCCTCGGTCGCCTCCGGGCCGCCGCCCACCGTCGCCCGGCAGCTCGATCTCGTCGAACTGCGGCACACCCCGATGGTGATGTTCCGGGACGGCTACGACATCCGGGACGTGACCCTGCAAGCCTGCGAGCGGGCCGGCTTCACCCCCAGGTTCGCGGTCGAGGGCGGTGAGATGGACGCCGTTCTCGCCTTCGTGGAGGCCGGTCTCGGGGTCGCCCTGGTGCCGAGCATGGTGCTCGCCAACCGGCCGCTGCTGCGCGCCACGCCCCTGGCCCCGCCCGGCATGCGGAGGACCATCGCGCTCGCCCAGCGCCGGGCCGCCGTCCTGCCGCACGCGGCCGCCGCCCTGCGCGAGGTGGTGATCGAGCACATCGCGGCC
Source organism: Actinoplanes sp. NPDC049802 (assembly GCF_040656595.1). Classification (NCBI taxonomy): domain Bacteria; kingdom Bacillati; phylum Actinomycetota; class Actinomycetes; order Micromonosporales; family Micromonosporaceae; genus Actinoplanes; species Actinoplanes sp. NPDC049802. Next base: position 62,707 of record NZ_JBFAMR010000017.1, on the reverse strand, counting down.
GGTGAACTCCCGTTCGGGGTGAAAGCCGTGTGATCCACCGTCCACTTCGGGTAGTCAGGGCAGTACGCCACGTCTAGCATCCGAGTGTGTGGCATGGCGAGTACCGGCATCCCCGGCTGGTCGAGGTCTACGACGCCGAGCGGCTCTGGGGCTGGGAGGACGACTTCTTCATGCGGGTGCTCGCCGAGCGCACCGCCCCACGCGTCCTCGACATGGGCTGCGGCACCGGCCGGCTGGCGATCGCGATGGCCGGCATCGGCCACGAGGTGACCGCCGTCGACCCGGCCCGCGCCTCGCTGGAGGCGGCCCGCCGCAAGTTCGGCGCGGCCCGGGTCCGCTGGCTGGAGGGGTCGTTCGAGACCGTGCCGGCCGAGGCGTTCGACGCCGCCTTCATGACCGGCCACGTCGCCGAGCACATCGTCACCGACGAGGAGTGGTCCGGCGCCCTGCACCGGCTGCGCGGCGCGCTGGTCACCGACGGCCGGCTCGTCTTCGACAGCCGTGACCCGGCCGGCCGGCCGTGGCGGGAGTGGGCGCCGGACCGCACCCGGCGTCACATCGTGCTGGCCGACGGCTCGGTGGTCGAGGCGTGGAGCCGGATCACCTCCACCGAGAAGGACGTGGTCTCGGTCGTCCACCACTACCGGTTCGACGACGGCCTGGAGCTGACCAGCTCGGCGGCCCACCGGTTCCGCGACGAGACACAGCTGCGCGACTCGCTGCGGGCCGCCGGATTCCGGGTGAACGAGATCTACGGCGGCTGGGGACGCGAGCCGCCCGGGCTCGGCGGCGACGGTGAACTGATAGTGATCGCGATCGCTGAGCCCCGAATGCTGCCGTGATGTGCCGCTTTACCCGTTGAACCATTGCGGGACATGAATCCCGGACTACTATCCGGCACGCATCGGTACCGACCATTACGACGGGGTTGGGTGACATGTCCGACAACGAGTGGCCACGGGAGCTACCCGGGCCGAGCCGCGATGAGTGGGGCGACGAGCCCCCGCAAGCCCGTAGCCGCGTGTTGCTCTCCGCCTCCCTCGTGATCGTGGTCCTCCTGGTCGCCGGCGGGGTCGCGTGGCAGCTCATGCGCAACGGCTCCGCCCAGCCGGCCACCCAGCCCAGCGCCGCCCCGTTGCCGTCGTCGACCCAGCCCAGCGTCACCCCCTGCCCCGACGCGGAACTGACCGTGGCCGCCGCGCCCGAGATCGAGCCGGTGATCCGGGCCGCGGCCGGCACCCTCCACCCGGCCGGACAGCGCTGCGCGCCGATCGAGGTCCGGGCCGAGGAACCCGGGGTCACCCTCGCCTCCACGGACCGGCCGGACGTCTGGGTTCCGTCCAGCAGCGCCTGGCTGCGCATCGCCGAGGAGAACAAGCTGTTCTACCGCACCTCCGGGGCCACCCTCGCCTACTCACCGGTCATGCTGGCCGCGCCCGAGGCGATCGGCAGGCTGTACATCAAGGACGGCAAGACCACCTGGAACGGCCTGATCGAGGCGGTCGCCGACGAGCGGATCCCGGTGGCCACCATGTCCGATCCGCTGAAGACCACCAACGGCCTGCTCAGCGTCCACGGCGTGTACGCGGCCACCGCCCTGGCCAGCAAGGACCCCGGCATCGCCCAGCTTCGCGCGCTCACCCTGCGCAGCCGCCTCGCGGACGCCGCCGCCGACCCGGGCGTCCTGCTCACCCGGATGGCGGCCGAGGCCGACGCCACCTCCGCGGTCTACGACCTCGGCGTCTTCCCCCTGATCGAGCAGCAACTGCTCAGCTATCAGAAGGGAGGGCACCGGGTGGCGCTCACCGGGGTGGCGCCGGCCGACGGGATGGTCGAAGCCGACTACCCGTACGCGGTCCGCAAGGGCGTCAAGACCGGCCTGGCCGACCGGCTGCGCGCCGCGATCACCAAGACGGCCCTCACCGAGGCCGGGTTCCGTGCCGAGCCGACGGCCGGCGGCGCCCGCCTGCCCGGCACCGGCAAGGCGCTGCTCGATCCGGCGAAACAGTGGGCGGGGTTCCAGACGCTGGCCTTCCAGGTGCTGCTGCTGATCGACGCGTCCGGCTCGATGAACGAGAGGATCGGCGGGTCGGCCACCAAGGCGTCCCTGCTCCGCGAGTCCGGCGCGAGCGCGGCCCAGCTGTTCAACCGGGACACCACGATCGGGATGTGGTATTTCGGGGCCGGCAGCGCGAACAGCCCGGCGCACACCGAGGAGGTGTCGTTCGGGCCGATCAACGGGGAAGCCGGAGGCAAACCGCGGCGAGAGGCCCTGATCGAGAAGATCAAGACGTATCGGCCGCAGTCGAACGCCGGCACGCCGCTCTACCAGAGCGTCCTCGACGGCGTCGACACGATGCGTGAACAGGTGAAGCCCGGAAAGCCGTCGGTCGTCGTGGTGCTCACCGACGGCGCCGACGGCGGGACCAGGTTCGCGATGTCCAACCAGGAGTTCCAGAAGCGGCTCACCGCCGGACTGGACCCGGCCCGGCCGGTTCCGGTGATCGCGGTCGGTTACGGCCCGGACGCCAACATGCCCGCGTTGCAGAGCATGGCCAAAGCCACCGGCGGCCAGGCGATCGCCGCCCGGAACCCGGCCGACCTGGCCTCCGCCATGGCCAAGGCCTTCCTCGCGGCCCGGACCGGCTCCTGACCCGGCCGGCGCGGACCGGTTCCTGACCCGGTCGGCGCGGACCGGTTCCTGACCCGGTCGGCGCGGACCGGTTCCTGACCCGGTCGGCGCGGGCCGGTTCCTGACCCGGTCGGCCCGGGCCGGTTCCTGACCCGGCCGGCCCGGGCCGGTTCCTGACCCGGCCGGCCCGGGCCGGCCCCGAACCATCCGCCGTCAGCCGGCAGGCCGGCCCGGCCACCCGGTCAGGAACGGGCCGGACCGATCTGATCGGCGACGATCCGGGCCGACAGGGTGACCATCGGCAGCCCACCGCCCGGATGCACCGACCCGCCGACCAGGAACAACCCGTCCACCGGCCCACGGTTGCCGGGCCGCAGCAGCCCGCCCGCGGTCCCGTAGATGGCCCCGCCCGGCGCCCCGGTCTCCTCGGCCAGATCCGCCGGCGTACGCGTTTCCGCGAACTCCAGCCGATCCCGTACGTCCACCCCGCGCCGGGCCAGCACCGCCAGCACATGATCCGCGTACGCCTCGGCCAGCCCCGGGCGCCGCCAGTTCACAGCGGACCACCCGGTGCCGTGCCGTGCCGCGTTCACCAGCACGAACCACGCCTCCCGGCCGTCCGGGCGCACCTCGGGGTCGGGGGCCCGGGTGACGAACACCGCCGGATCGTCCACCGGCCGCGCCCGCCGGCCCGGCGCCCCGAATACCGCGTCGAACTCGGCGTCGTAGTCGCCCGGGAAGAACACCGTGTGATGCGCCAGTCCCGGAGTCTCCCCGCGCACACCGAGCAGCAGCACGAACCCGGCCAGGCTCCGGTCGGCAAGCCCGCGCAACGGTTTCGGGGCGGGCAGCAGATCCCGGTAGAGGGTGACCGCGTCCACGTTGGAGACCACCACGTCAGCGGGCTGGAACTCACCCGACGCCAGCCGTACCCCCCGAACCTTCCGGTCCGCCTCGATCGCCGTCACCTCGGAGTGGAGCCTCACCCGTACCCCATGATCGACGCACCGGGCGTGCAGCGACGCGCCGAGCGTGCCCAGACCGCCCGGCAGATACCACCCACCGTGCGTGAGCTCCGCGTAGGGGATCGCGGCGAGCGCCGCGGGCGCGCGCCGCGGATCCGTCCCGGTGTAGGTGGCATACCGGTCCAGCATCATCCGCAGCCGCGGATCCCGCAGATGGCGACGGCCCAGCCCGCGCAGCGACGACCACGGCGCGATCGCCGCGAGATCACCCACCCGCCACGACAGCCGCGCCAGCGACGCGGCATCCACCGGCTGCCGCAGCACCGACTCCCACGAGGCCCGCCAGATCCGTGCGGCCCGCCGCCAGAACCGGTCCCAGTCCGCGGCCGCCTCCGCACCCAGCGCCGCACCGATCCGCTCCAGGAAGACGCCGTGATCGGACGACGAGTCGAGCGTCACACCGTCCGGGAAGACGTGCCGCACCACCGGATCCAGCGGCTCCGGCCGCAACCCCAGCCCCAGTTCGGCGAACACGTCCGGCAGCGTGAGCAGGCTCGGGCCGGTGTCGAAACGGTAACCGTCCCGCTCGTACACCCCCAGCTTCCCGCCCGGCCGCCCCGCCCGCTCGTGCACGGTCACCCGATGCCCGGCGGCCGCCAGCCGCAACGCCGCGGCCAGACCACCCACCCCGGCGCCGATCACCACGATCTCGCTCACCGCATCGCCTCCCGACATCCGCGCGCTACCAGCATGATCACCCCGTGTGCCGCGCTTTCCTCCGGGTGGTCTTTTTCCGGGGTACGCGGAAAGCCGCACCCAACCGCATTCCGCCCGTCCCCGCGGTGCCCCGCGAGCTTCTCGCCGGTCCAGGCCGCAGCGCGCCCGCCGGCCTGTTGGTGTGTGGGTTTCGGGTGTGATTCGGGCCTGAAATCGACACGTTGGTTTCGTGTGTTGCTGGGTGT
>NZ_JBFAMR010000017.1:41829-58050 GCF_040656595.1 Actinoplanes sp. NPDC049802 | reverse complement strand
GTTGGTGTGTGGGTTTCGGGTGTGATTCGGGCCTGAAATCGACACGTTGGTTTCGTGTGTTGCTGGGTGTTGGTGTGTGGGGTTTGGGTGTGATTCGGGCCTGAAATCGACACGTTGGTTTCGTGTGTTGCTGGGTGTTGGTGTGTGGGGTTTGGGTGTGATTCGCGCCCGAAATCCACACGATGGTTTTCGCGTGCCGCCGGTGGTTTGAGCGGGTCGGTGGCGGACCCCGGCGATGCCTGTTCCAGGGGACCGTTCGCCGGGGCGGGACGTGCGTGCGCGTGGGAATCAGAGGGAGCGGCCGCGCCACGTGAGCCGTCCCCGTCGTCTCCGGTGGAAGGAGCGCGCCACCAGCCAGGCGAAAAGCACGATCGAGAGCGGGTGCGCGAACGCGTCCGGCACGGCCCGGCCACCGGTCGCCACCGCGCTGATCATCCGGCCGGTCACGCCGAGCAGGTAGGCGGCCAGGGCGACACCCGCCCAGGGGCTCACCAGGAACGGCACCGGTACGGCGTACAACAGAAGGAGAAGGACCACGACGGTGGCCGCGCCCGTCGCGGAGCCGAACGACGCCCACAGCGATTTGCCGTAGCCGTCGGCCAACTCGCGCCAGGAACCGTACATGTGACAGGTCGCCAGCCGGGAGCCGTCGGCGAGCGCGATCCGGCCGCCGGAGCGTTTCACCGCGCGCGCCAGGCCGATGTCCTCCAGAACGTCGCCGCGGACCGCGGCGTGCCCACCGGCCCGCCGATAGCCGGCGCGATCCAGAACCAGCCACTGCCCACCCGCGGCGGCCAGCGACGGCCGCGGCGACCGCTCCATGCCGCGCAGCGGCAGAAACGTCAGCCACGACCATTGCAGCAGCGGTTGCGCCAGCCGCCCGGCGCCGACGATCCTCGGGTACGGCGAGAGCAAGGTCATCCCGGCGCCCCGCAGCAGCTCGACGGCCCCGGCGATCGCGTCCGGCGCCAGCGTCACGTCCGCGTCCACGAAAACCAGCACATCCGCCCCGGCGGCGTCGTCGGCCAGTTGCCGGCAGGCGTTCGGCTTGCCCAGCCATCCGGCGGGCGGGGGCACGCCGGCGAGCAGACGCACCCGCTCGTCACCGTCCGTGATCTTCCGGACCACGTCGGCGGTGCCGTCGGTGGAGGCGTCGTCGAGCACGTGGATGCTCAGATTCGGCACGCCACGCTGGCCCAGCAGGGACTCCAGACAGGGAGTGACCCGGTCGGCCTCGTCCCGCAGCGGCAGCAGCACGGCGACCCGCTCGCTCGTGACCGCGTCCCGGCGCGGGCGGCGCAGCAGCAGCGCGTTCACCGCGGTGTGCCCGGTGAGCAGCAGCAACGGAACCAGCACCAGCCAGGCGATCATGCCGCTGGGAGCCGCTCGTGGTGGCGGGGCGCCCGCAGCCGGGGGAGCAGAGGCAGCACGGCGGCCCCCATCAGCACGCCGCCCCAGGCCGCCGACGCGGGCAGGCCGAGGAAGACGGCGTGCGCGAGAACCGACGAGAAGTAGGTCCACAGCCAGAGCGCCAGCATCGGGCCGTCACCGGGTGTGGCGACGGCCGGCCCGGCCGCGAACGACAGCGCCGTCATCAGCAACAGCGCGAAACCGAGCCAGCCCAGGTAGTTACCGATCGGAACGCCGGGAACGCCGGGCAGCGCCGGAACCGGATCATGCCAGCGCCAGTAACCCTCGGCGACCATCTGCGGATCGAGGAACAGATCCCACGCCGCGAGACCGGCGGCCGCCACCACGATCCGGGCCACGCGGCACCGGGCCACGCGCAGCGCCGCGAGCCACGCCGGCCAGGCCATCCAGGTCCAGGCCAGCGGAATGATCAGGGGCACGCCCAGGATTTTCGGCCCGAGCTGACCGGAATAGTCGTACGAACCGAACGGGAAACCGGTCGCCACCCCGATCGCCTCCACCGCGAAACCACCCAGCGTCGCCGTCCCCACCAGGGCGGCCGCGGCCCGCGCCCCACGGCTGAGCAGCGCATGCGTCACCGACAGCAGCACACCGATCAGCACCGTCGCCACGGTCAGCCCGGCACGTGTGTCACCGGTGGTGAGCGGATAACAGATCTGGGCCAGCACCAGCCCACCGAACAGGAACCACACCGTTCAGCCGCCGGCCTGACGCTCGACGATCGGGATCTCCCGGCCGAGAATCGCGAACGCCCGCTCGTCGCCCGGGAACAGGAAGTGGCGCAGCACATCGCTGAACCCGAACCGCCGGTACAGCCGCCAGGCCCGGGACGCCTGCTCGTCGGCCTCCGGAGTGGACAGCAGCACCGTCTTGCCGTCGGCCATCGCCAGCAGGGCACGCAACTGCCGGGCGCCGATCCCGTGCCCCTGCGCCACCGGGCGGACATGCAGCTCGACGACCTCGAAACAGTCGGTCAGCCACCGTTGCCGGGACGGCTCGTCCAGAGCGGACCGGACCTGGTCGTGCCACCACTGGCCGGGCGCTGACGTGTAGCCGTAACCGAACCCGGCGACCCGGCCCTCCGCGGTCAGCGTCGCCACCGCCCGGAACCCCGGCCGCCGCACATGCGCCCCGATGTAACCACGGCGGGTCTGCAACAGCTCCTTGCGATAGCCCATCGCCTCGCCGTAGACCGTCACCACGTCATCGAGCCGGCGCAGCAGGTCGTCCGGCTGCCAAGCAACGAGCCTCATCGCTCATTCCGTTCTTTCTCGTCAGCGGCCCATCCGAGCACCGTGTGGTCACCGCTGATGTCCAGCACCGCGAAACGGGCGAAGAGCTCCTCCGCATACCAGCGGTCGACGGGGGTGCGCGCGATCGCCGCGCGGTGTTCTGGCTGACGGTACGCGAACGCGGTCAGATCCGCCGTGTCCCGCCACACGCTCACCGTGCCCTGCCAGCCGATCGGCGCCTCACCCACCCCGAACCGGGCCAGCAGACCCGGCGCCGACGCCACCTCCAGGGCCACCGTCGGAACCGCCCGCCAGAACCGCAGCGCACGCGACGGCCGCAACCGGGCCCGGGTCAGCGCCAGCACCATCCCGTCCGGACGGCGGCCGGTCGGGCGGAACGGGCTCCGGCCACCCCACTCACCCCGGCTGACCAGCGGCTCCAAGTCGACACGCGCCCACTGGGCCGCGATCTCGTCCCACACCGGGAAACGCACCGGGGCGTCGCTCACGGTGATCGCCGCCCAGCGGGTCAGGTCGGTGTCGCCGGGGCCGAAGGTGGAGCCGGTGCCCGTACCCAGGAATCTGCCGAACCGGACCGCGGAGAGATGACGGCGGGCGAAGGCCATGCGCAGCATGGCGGCTCCGACGGCGCGCCGGGGGACGCGCCAGACGTGCAGGCTGACCTGATCATCGGGCATCGCGCCACGTTACCGGCTTTCGCCGGGCCCCGGCCGTCACGCGACCTCCGCGGGGCTCCCGGCCGTCACGCGGACCAGCTCCGGATAGGTGATCGGAAAGACCGACCGGGGTACGCCACCCGCCGCCCAGATCACCGGAAAGCTCTCCAGGGCGACGTCGACCAGGGTGCGCACCGGTTTCGGGTGGCCGACCGGGGCGACCCCGCCGATCGCCTGGCCGGTGTGCTCCCGGACGAACTCCGGCGTGGCGCGGCGCAGTCTCGTCACGCCCAGCGAGGCGGCCACCTTCGCGGTGTCCACCCGGTGCGCGCCCGATGTCAGGACCAGCAGCGGCTCACCGTCGGCATCGAAGATCAGCGAGTTGGCGATCTGGCCCACCGCCACGTCCAGCGCGGCGGCGGCCGCGGCCGCGGTGTGCACCGCCTCGTCGAGGATGACGATGCCGGCCACCTCGGCGCCGGCCTCCCGCAGCGCCTCCCGGACCGCGACGACGTTGGGATGATCCTTCATCGTCCGCATCCTGCCCGATCAGACCCCGACGGCGGCGGCGCTCGCCGTCCACAATCGCGCGGCGAGCGCCTCGTCGCGGGCGTGCGGGGCCGGCCGGGTGACGCTGTGACCCACGTAGTAGCCGCCGTCCACCAGCTCCGCCTCGGGCGCGGTGGCCAGCCAGACCAGCAGCTCACCGGCCTTCTCCGGGGTGACCAGGAAAGGCGCGTACTTGTAGAAGAGACGGGTGACGCGGCCGGACCCGAAGTTGGTGCGCACCACACCGGGGTGGAAGGACACGCTGAACACCTCGGGCCAGCGGCGGGCCGCCTCGGCGGCGAACAGGATGTTCGCCGCCTTGCTCGCCCCGTAGGCCTGCCACGAGCTGTACTTAGCCGGATCGCCGGCGAGCCGCTCCGGATCGGGGCTGCCCTGCACGTGCGCCCGGGACGCGGTGTTCACCACCCGGCCGCCCCGCAACTGCTCCCGCAGCAGGGTGGTGAGCAGGAACGGCGCCAGATGGTTGCCCTGCATGGTGGCCTCGAAGCCGTCGGCGGTGCGCCTGAACTCACCCACCATGCCGCCCGCGTTGTTCGCCAGCACGTCGATCCTCGGGCAGGCGGCGCGCAGCTCCCCGGCCAGGGCGCGCACCTCGGTGAGGCTCTCGAAATCGGCCTGGAAGACGGCCGCGGCCTTCACCCGCTCGGCGGCGGCGGCCAGCCGCGCGGGGTTGCGGCCGACCAGCACCACCTCGTCGCCGCGGGCGGCGAACTGCTCCGCCGCTGCCAGACCCACGCCGGAGCTCGCCCCGGTCACCACGATCGTCGCCATTCCGCCATGGTAGTCACGAAGCTGTCGATCATCCGTTCGAAAAGCCGGTCATGTGGCGCGGTGATGGTTGCTTTTTTGTCGTAGGGGGGTGTTAGTCTCTGCGGTAGTTAGAACGGATGTTCGAAAGGGTGTTCGTTCGGCTCCGGAAGCGTGTTTCGCGGCGCGCTTCCGGGTGCGGTGCCCGCGAAGCGCCGCACGTTCTGGTCCGGGCATTCGCGGGTCCGGGCCTCAAGGCAGGCCGTCGCTCGCCGCCCCCGACCCCCGGTGGCGGGCGGCGGACCCGCCGGCGGCGCCGGCCGGGTGTGGTGTGGGGAAGCTTCACACCCGGCCGGCTTGCCGCCGGGCGGCTCGGACGGGCCGCCCGCCGGGGCTCCGGCTGCCCATTTCGGAGCCCCGGTTCCCGGCACGGCATGCTGCGTCTTCCTCCGCAGCGATCGATTCGACCCACCACGTCGAATGCGGAACAGGCGAGGAGATACGACGATGGCGAGCACCACGGCCCCCGGCCTCACGGCGGCTCCCGGTCCGGCGAGCGCCGGCGTGGGCCCCCAGGCGGATGCGCCCACGGTCCCGGCTCACATGCTGCCGCACCGCACACCGTCCCAACTGCTGGCGATCGCCCGGACGGGCTTGATCGAGGCGGCGCACACCACCCCCGACGGGTTGCGCTACGCGGCTGCGCACCTGGCCGCCCTGCGTGCGGCCGCGGCCCTGCTCGCCGCCCGGGCCCGGCCATCCGCGCCCGGCCGCCGCAGCCGGGCGACCAGCGTCTGGTCGCTGCTGGTCCTGGTGGCCCCCGAGTTCAGCGACTGGGCCGGCTATTTCGCGCTCGGCGCCGGCAAGCGAGCGGCCGCCGAAGCCGGCATCCCGCACGTCGTGAGCGCCCGCGAGGCCGACGATCTGCTACGCGCGGCCGAGCAGTTCGTCACCGTGGCGGAGTCCGCGCTCGGGTTGACGTACCAGCCACCCCTGGCCGCGTGACCGTCGTGTGCGGGCTCTCGCCGCCGCGGCCCGGCCGCCCGCCCGCCATTCGGGCGGGGTGACCGCCTCCGCTCCGTTTCCGGCGGATCGCTCCCACGGGCGCGCCTTCGGCTGGTTCTCCCGCCGGGCAGAGTGCCGTGGCGAAGCCTCAGCGGCGCCGGTCCTCAGGCGCCGATCGCCGGTGTCTCGACAGTCCGAGTTCTGGCGGCTCGGGCCGGCCGTTCCGGCTTCGGCCGACAGACGGATGAGCTTGACCGGTCCAGGTCTCGACCGGTGTGGCCCCTGTCGGCGAATCAGGCTCGGTGCGGGCTCAGGTTCCGGCTCCGGTTCGGCGCTCCGGTGCCGGGCTCCGGCTCAGGTTCCGGCTCCGGTTCCGGTTCGGGGCTTCAGGCGGCGAGGTTGGTTCTGGCTGGTGGGCCCTTGATCGGCAGGTCGGCACTGGTCTCCGGGACCCGGTTTCTGGGTCTGGCCCGGCCGGTGACCTGCCAGGGGGCAACGGATTCGTGTTTGGAGGGCTTCGGCTCTCGTGTGGGGGCAACGGATCTGTGTTGTAAGGGCTTCGGCTCGGGTGGGCCGGGTTTGAAGGCTGAGTGTCTGCCGGTGTGAGCCGGCTGTGGTTGGCGGGGCAGTGGATTGACGGGGAATTCGGCGACAGAGCGGGGCATGACATGGCTGGGCGCATGATCAATGGTGCGGCCGCCCTCGCGGAGTTGGTCCGGACTGCCAGCGGGACCGACGAGCCGGGGGTACACCGGCTGCTGCCGGTGGTGCCCGAGTTGAGCGGGCTGCTACCGGGACACGGGCTACGCCGGGGCAGCACGGTGGCCGTCGCCGCCGGGCAGAGCATGTCCGCCGGTGGCCGGACCTCCCTGATGCTGGCGCTGCTCGCCGCCGCCTCACGGAACGGGTCCTGGTGTGCGGTGGTCGGAGTGCCCGCGCTGGGTGCGCTCGCCGCCGAGGAGAGCGGCATCGTGCTGGAACGGCTCGCGCTGGTTCCCCACCCCGGGCCGGACTGGCCCACCGTGGTGGCCGCGCTGATCGACGGCGTCGACGTGGTGGTCGCGGCCGTTCCCGGGCCGGTGCCGGCGTCCATCGCCGGCCGGCTGGCCGCTCGGGCCCGGCAGCGGGGAAGCGTGCTGGTGCCGTTCGGTGACTGGTCCGGCGCGGACGTGACCCTCCAGGTCGGCCAGGGCCGCTGGGAGGGTCTCGGATCCGGCCGGGGCCGCCTGCGCCGCCGCGAGGTCACCGTCGTGTCCCGCGGCCGGGGTGCGGCCACCCGGCCCCGGGAGATCACCATGTGGATGCCGGGTGTCACGGTCCGGGACGCCATCCCGCCGCCCCCGCCGTCCGCCCTCCCCGATCCGCCCGCACCCCCCTCATCCGGCGAACCTCCGGCGCCCACGCCGGCTTCGGGACCCGGGCCGGGGCTGCCCTCGTTGGCTCATGGGTTCTCGGGTGCTGTGCCGTTCCTGTTGTGTCTTTCGGCGACAGCGTCATCGGATGGGCCACGGTCGGTGGCCGCGGTGGGTTCCGGGGTGGGTGCCGAACCGGATTCGGGGCCGGCGCGGGCTGACTCGGCGGGGCCGGCGTTCATGCCGGTGGGGGGCTAGTGGAAGCGGCGGTTCGTACTCTGCTGGTCTGGTGTCCGGACTGGCCGGTGGTGGCCGCGGAGATCGTGGCGGGGGTGCCGTCGGCCGAGCCGGTCGCGGTGATGTTCGGAAACCGGGTGCTGGCCTGTTCGGAGGCGGCTCGGCGGGAGGGCGTGCGGCGAGGGCTTCGGCGGAGGGAAGCGCAAGGGCGATGCCCGCACCTGGCGGTCGTGGAGCACGATCCGGGGCGGGATGCCCGGGCGTTCGAGCCGGTGGTGGTCGCGATCGAAGGGGTCGTGGCCGGGGTGGAGGTGATCCGGCCGGGGGCCTGTGCGGTCGCGGCGCGGGGGCCGGCCCGGTATTTCGGCGGGGAGGAGACCGCCGCTGAACGGATCGTCGAACAGGTCGCTCTGGAGTGTGCGGTCGAGTGCCAGATCGGGCTCGCCGACGGGGTGTTCGCGGCGGGGATCGCGGCACGGACGGGACGGATCGTCGAGGCGGGAGGTAGCCGGGAGTTCTTGTCCGGCGTACCGATCGAGGCTCTCGAAGAGCCGGAACTGACCGACCTGCTGAAGCGGCTCGGGGTCAAGACGCTCGGCGATTTCGCGGCGTTGCCGGCGGGGGACGTGCTGACGCGGTTCGGGTTCTCCGGGGCGCTGGCGCACCGGCTCGCCTCCGGAGGTGATCATCGGCCGCTCGCGGTGCGGAAGCCGCCGGTCGATCTGACCGTGGAGGAGACCTACGAGGAGCCGCTCGCCCGAGTGGACGTGGCGGCCTTCGCGGGGCGGGTGCTGGCCGAACGATTGCACGAGAGGCTCGCCGCGCACGGGCTGGCGTGCACCCGGCTCGGCGTCGAGGCGGTCACCGCGGACGGGCAGGAGCTTTTCCGGGTGTGGCGGCACGACGGGCTGCTCGGGGCCGCTGCCATCGCCGAACGGGTGCGATGGCAACTGGACGGCTGGCTCACCGGGGCCCGGCGCGGCGGGCCGGCGCGTCCCACCGCGGGGCTGGTGCGGTTGCGGCTGGTACCGGACGGGGTGCTGGCCCACGTCGGCCTGCAACCGGGGCTCTGGGGTGAGACCGGTGAGGAGCGGGACCGTGCACATCGGGCGTTCAGCCGGGTTCAGGGCCTGCTCGGGCCGGAGGCGGTGGTGACGCCGGTGCTGAGCGGTGGCCGATCGGCGGACGACCGGGTGCGGCTGGTGCCGTGGGGTGACGAACGGGAACCGGAACGGCCGGTCGCGAAACAGACCGAGCCGATTCCCGGCATCGAGACGGTGCCGGTGCTGGAGCGGGCCGTGGCGCCGCCGTTGCGGCTTGTCGCGCCGACACCGGCCACCCCGCCGGACCGGCAGGGCCCGACACCGGTGGACCTGCGGGGCCCGGTGCCGGCCGGTCCAGCGGGTCGGCGGGATTCGATGGCGGTCGATCCGGCGGATCGGCAGGGTCCGGCGTCGGCCGATCCGGTGGATCGGCCGGGCTCCCATCTGAGATTGGTGGGCGGGCTTCGGGCCGAACGTTCCAACGGAGTCGAGCAATCCGGGCTTTCCGGGCGTGCTGAGGTGGCCGGGCGTGCTGAGGTGGTCGGGCGTGCTGAGGCCGTCATGACTCCCGATGCGGCCGGGCGGCCTGCCGCGCCGGCGGGGGACGGTTCGGAGACGGGCGGGGTCGCCATGGTCGAGGTCGGTGCGGGGCGGCAACGGCGGTCCCGGCGGAAGCCCGCCCGGGTGGCCGCCCTGCCGCCGTGGCCGGGACGGCTGCCGCGGCCTTCGCCGGCGGTGGTGCTGGAGCATCCGCTGCCGGCCGAGGTCGTTGACGAGCAGGGGCGGGCGGTCGGGGTCAGCGCGCGGCTCGAGCTGACCGGGACGCCCGCGACGTTGGTGGTGGGACGGCGGGAGCCGGTGGCGATCACCGGCTGGGCCGGGCCGTGGCCGGTGGACGAGCGCTGGTGGGCGGCGGGGGAGTCGCGGCGGCGGGCCCGGTTCCAGATGGCGCTCGCGGATGGGCGCGCGCTGCTGCTGACTCTCGCCGGCGGCCACTGGATGGTCGAAGCCGTCTATGACTGAGCGGGAATTCCGATGAGTTTCCACAACCCGGATGTGCCCTGGTGGCGGCTGGAGAAGGCACTGTCCGGGCGAGGCGGCGCGGGGCCGGACGGTGGTGATCGGCCGGGTGGAGCGGCGGATGGTGGCCTGGCCGGGGGTGCGGGGCCGGAGGGTGGTGATCGGCCGGGTGGCGCGGCGGATGGTGGCCTGGCCGGGGGCGCGGTGCCGGACGGTGGTGATCGGCCGGGTGGAGCGGCGGACGACGGTGAGAAGGGGCGGGGCGGGCGGGGGCTGTGGGCGATCCCCGGGCAGCAGGTGGTGGATCCGCTGACCGTGGACGGTGACGGCGGGGACTCACCGGCCTGGAGCCGGAAGCGGGAACCGTACCGGCCCGCGCCGGGGCTGATCCGGGCGGAGGGGACGGTCGATTACGCCGAGTTGCACTGTCACACCAACTTCAGCTTCCTGGACGGGGCCAGCCATCCGGAGGAACTGGCCGAGGAGGCGGCGCGGCTGGGGCTGACCGGGCTGGCGGTCACCGATCATGACGGTTTCTACGGTGTGGTCCGGTTCTCGCAGGCGGCCCGTGAGCTGCGACTGCCCACGATCTTCGGTGCCGAGTTGTCGCTGGGCCTGACCCGTCCGCAGAACGGCGAGGCCGACCCGGAGGGCACCCATCTGCTGGCGCTGGCGCACGGCCACGAGGGGTATGCCCGGCTGGCCCGGGTGATCTCCGAGGCGCAGCTGCGCGGCGGGGAGAAGGGCCGTCCCGACTACGGCGGCCTGGAGCGGGTCGCCGAGACTCTGCGGGATCACGTGCTGGTGCTGACCGGCTGCCGGAAGGGGCCGGTGCGGTCGGCGCTGACCGCCGGCGGCCTGGAGCGGGCGGCGTACGAGCTGGATCGTCTGGTGTCGCTGTTCGGCGCGCCGAACGTGGCCGTGGAGTTGACCGACCACGGCGAGCCGGTCGACGGCGACCGTAACGACGCCTTGTTCGCGCTGGCCCGCAGCCGCCGCCTGGAGGTGGTGGCGACGAACAACGTGCACTACGCGACCCCGTCGCGCCGCAGGCTGGCGACCGCCCTGGCCGCGGTCCGGGCCCGGCGCGGCCTGGACGAGATGGACGGCTGGCTGCCCGCGGCCGGCACCGCCCATCTGCGCAGCGGCGCGGAGATGGCGCGCCGGTTCGCCGACTATCCGGGCGCCGTGGAGAACGCCGCGGTCTACGGCGGTGACCTGGCGTTCGACCTGGATCTGGTGGCGCCGCGGCTGCCCGACTACCCGGTGCCGCCCGGCCACACCGAGATGAGCTGGCTGCGGAAACTGACCATGGACGGGGCCCGGCAGCGTTACGGGGACGACGAGAAGGCCTACCGCCAGATCGAGTACGAGCTCCGCATGATCGAGGAGCTGGGTTTCCCCGGTTACTTCCTGGTCGTCTACGACATCGTCCAGTTCTGCCGGGAGAAGCGGATCTACTGCCAGGGCCGGGGTTCGGCGGCGAACTCGGCGGTCTGCTACGCGCTCCGGATCACCAATGTCGACGCGGTGAAGTACAACCTGCTCTTCGAGCGGTTCCTCGCCCCGGAGCGGGACGGCCCACCGGACATCGACGTGGACATCGAGTCGGACCGGCGGGAGGAGGTGATTCAGCACGTCTACGGGAAGTACGGCCGGGAGCACACCGCCCAGGTGGCGAACGTGATCTCGTACCGGCCACGGTCGGCGGTGCGTGACATGGCCCGTGCGTTCGGGTTCTCCCCGGGCCAGCAGGACGCCTGGAGCAAGCAGATCGACCGCTGGGGCGACGTGGCGTCCGCCGACACCGACATCCCGGAGATGGTGCGGGACTTCGCGAACGAGGTGCAGACGTTCCCCCGGCACCTGGGCATCCACTCGGGCGGCATGGTGATCTGCGACCGGCCGATCATCGAGGTCTGCCCGGTCGAGTGGGGCCGGATGCCGGGCCGCACGGTTCTGCAATGGGACAAGGACGACTGCGCCGCCGTCGATCTGGTCAAGTTCGACCTGCTCGGGCTGGGGATGCTGTCGGCGTTGCACTACGCGTACGACATGATCGAGGACGAGCTGGACATCGGCACGATGCCGCTGGACGATCCCGAGGTCTACGCGATGCTCTGCCGGGCCGACTCGGTCGGGGTGTTCCAGGTGGAGAGCCGTGCCCAGATGGCGACGCTGCCGCGTCTCAAGCCACGGGAGTTCTACGACCTGGTCATCGAGGTGGCGCTGATCCGTCCAGGGCCGATTCAGGGTGGTTCCGTCCACCCGTACATCAGACGGAAGAACGGCCTGGAGCCGCCGCACGTGCCGCACCCGCTGATGAGCAACGCGCTGGCCAAGACCCTCGGCGTGCCGCTCTTCCAGGAGCAGTTGATGCAGTTGGCGATCGACGTGGCCGGGTTCGACCCGTCGGAGGCCGATCAGCTGCGGCGGGCGATGGGTTCGAAACGGTCGGTCGCCAAGATGGAGAAGATCAAAAAGCGGCTGTACGACGGGATGGCCGCCAACGGCATCACCGGCGAGCTGGCCGACGACCTGTTCGTGAAGCTGTCCGCGTTCGCCAGTTACGGCTTCCCGGAGAGCCATGCCATGAGCTTCGCCTACCTGGTCTACGCGAGCGCCTGGCTGAAGCGGTACCACCCGGCGGCGTTCTGCGCGGCCCTGCTCAACGCTCAGCCGATGGGCTTCTACTCGCCGCAGACGCTTGTCGACGACGCGCGCCGGCACGGGGTCGAGGTGCGCCGGCCGGACATCAACCGCAGCGACGCGATGGCGACTCTGGAGACCACGCCGGAGAGCCGGTGGAGATCCGCGGCCGGGGAGCCGCCGCACGCCTGGGGGATCGGTGGCCCGGCCGTCCGCCAGGGTCTCTCCCGCATTCGTACGATCGGGAGCGATCTTGCCGAGCGTATCGAGCGGGAACGCCGTACCCATGGTCCGTTTCGGTCGATGACGGATCTCGCACGGCGTACCGGATGTTCCACCGCTCACCTGGAGGCGCTCGCCACGGCCGACGCGTTCGCGGGGTTCGGGCTTTCGCGCCGTGAGGCGCTCTGGGCGGCGGGAGCGGCCGCGCAGGACAAACCGGACCGCCTGCCGGGCACGGTGACCGGCACCGTGGCGCCGACGCTGCCCGGTATGAGCGAGGTGGACATCCTGGTCGCGGACGTCTGGGCGACCGGCTTGTCTCCTCAGACGCATCCGGCTCGTTTCCTGCGTGCGGAGCTGGACCGGGCCGGGGCGCTGCCGATCGGGCGGCTGGCCGGGGTGGAGGCGGGGACCCGGATCCGGGTCGGCGGGATCGTCACGCACCGGCAGCGGCCGGCGACCGCGGGCGGGGTGACGTTCGTGAACCTGGAGGACGAGACCGGGATGCTGAATGTGACCTGTTCGCCGGGTCTGTGGCAGCGCTACCGGCGGGTGGCCCGGATGAGTTCGGCGCTGCTGGTGCGCGGCCGGCTGGAGAAGGTGGAGGGGGTGCTCAACCTGGTGGCGGACCGGTTGGACGCGATCAGCCCGCCGGTGACACCCACGTCGCGCGATTTCCGGTGATTTGCACCTTTGGTGGGATACGGTGCTCTGCGAAGTCCATCCGGGGGTGCAGCATGATCCGAACGATGATCGGCCTGGCCGCGGTGTGCGCCGTCGGGGCGGGCGCCGCGAGCCCGGCGTCGGCCGTCGTCCCCTCCGAGCTCACGCTCACCTATCAGGCCAAGGCTGTCGACCTCACCTGTGACCCGGCCGGCGGTGACCATCCCCACGCCCGCCAGGCCTGCACCGTCCTGCGCGGCATCGGCGGCGATCCGAAACGGCTCAAGTCCGGCGATTCGTTCTGCTTCCTGCTCTACGCGCCGGTCACCGCCCGGCTCAAGGGCACCTGGCGGGGCCGGTCCGTGACGTGGGAGCGCACCTACGGCAACAGTTGCGAGATGGCCCGCGCCACAGGCGTGCTGTTCCGATTCTGAATGGACGCCGCGGTTACGCTGCTGGCGTGGAAACTTCTACGCGTACCGGTCGTCCGCATGTCACGGCTCGCACCGCCGCGGTCTGGGCGGTGCTACGCCGGGAGTTGGAGCGCACGCGTCGCGAGCTGACCGTCCTCGACGTCGGCGGCGGCACCGGCGGGTTCGCGGTCCCGCTCGCCGAGGCCGGCCACACCGTCACCGTGATCGACGCCAGCCCCGACGCGCTCGCCGCCCTGACCCGCCGCGCCGCCGACGCCGGGGTCGCCGGCCGGGTCCACGCGGTCCAGGGCGACGGCGACGCGCTCGCCTCCCTCGTCGAGCCCGGCAGCGCCGACCTGATCCTCTGCCACTCCGTCCTCGAGGTCGTCGACGAGCCGGCCGGGGTGGTCGCCGCGATCGCCGCCGCGCTGCGGCCCGGCGGCGCGGCGAGCGTGCTGGTGGCGAGCCGTGCCGCCGCGATCCTCGGCCGGGCCGTCAACGGACATCTGAAGGCGGCGGCCGCGCTGGTCACCGACCCGGCGGGCCGGGCCGGCCCACGCGACACACTGCTGCGCCGCTACGACGCGGCGAGCGCGGGCGATCTGCTCACGGCCGCCGGGCTCCACGTCGAGGAGACCCATGGGGTACGCGTGATCGCCGACCTTCTGCCCGCCACCGTCCTCGAGGAGGACCCGCAGGCGGTGCTGGAGCTGGAGCTGGAGTTGAGCGCCCGGGCGCCCTTCCGGGACGTCGCCTCCCAGCTGCACCTGTTCGCCCGGCGCCCGGCCGCCTGACGTCCCCATCCCGGTCCCGCATCTCATTTCTCCTGGGTCCGGGCCGGGTCCGGCGGTCACCGTCCCGCCCTCTCATCCCGCGGAGGGCGGGTGAACTCTCGATGGCGGGCGGTCTATGGAGGCGAGGCGATGACGGTTTCCGGCAGTGAGCTGTTCGCGGAGCGGCCGCGGCCGGTCGGGCAGGTTCCCGACGACGGGCTGCCGGCGGAGGCGTTCCGGACGGTCGAGCCCGCCTACGGGACGGGCAGCCTCGCCGACCTGCTGCCCAGCGTGTGCGCGGTGCTCGGGGTGCCGGGAGCGGTCGACCTGCTCGGGCTCTCCGGCCGGCTGGACGGGGTGGACCGGGTGGGTGTTCTGCTCGTGGACGGGCTGGGGGCGTACCAGCTGCCGCGGGCCGCCCCGATCGCGCCGGTCCTCGCCGACCTGGCCGCGAACGCCGGGTCGCTGACCGCCGGATTCCCGTCCACCACTCCGGTCAGCCTGGTGACGCTGGGCACGGGGGTGGCGCCGGGCGCGCACGGCGTCCTCGGGTTCACGCTGCGCCGGCCGGACGGGCGGGTGCTCAACCACATCCGGTGGACCGACGATCCCGAACCGCGCGACTGGCAGCCGGTGCCCACCCGGATGGAGGCCGCCGCGGCCGCCGGGGTGCCGGTCACCGTGGTCAGCGCCCCCGAGTTCGAGGGCACCGGGCTGAGCCTGGCCGCCAACCGGGGCGGCCGCTACCAGGGCGCGGGGGACGGCGGCGCGGTGGCCGACGGGATGCTGGCGGCGCTGCGTGCCGGTCCCGGCCTGGTCTACGGCTACCACGCCGACGTGGACCGGGCCGGGCACCTGGCCGGGGTCTGCTCGGATGAATGGGGCGCCGCGGTCGGCGGGGTCGACCGGATGCTGGACCGTCTGGCGCACGGTCTCCCGCCCGGCGCCGCGCTCCTGGTGATCGCCGACCACGGTCAGCTCAACGTTCCCGAGACCGGCCGGTTCGACATCGGGACCGACCCGCGCCTGGCCGCCGGCGTGGTCGGGGTGACCGGCGAGCCCCGGGTCCGTTACCTGTACGTCGCGGACGGCGCCCTGGACGACGTCATGGCGACCTGGCGGGCGGTCCTCGGCGACGGCGCCCGGGTGCTGTCCCGGGACGAGGCGATCGCCGAGGGATGGTACGGCCCGGTCCCGTCCCGGCACGCCGGCCGGCTCGGCGACGTGGTGGTGATGTGCCAAAGTCGCGCCGTGGTGCTGGCCTCCGGCTGGGAACCGTCCACGGTGGGGGAGTTGATCGCCTACCATGGCTCCGGAACGGCGGCCGAGATGACGATCCCCTTCTTGATCGTCCGATAAGATCTATTTGCGTCAATCGATTTGTCCAGGTTCCGGCGGCCTTTTGCCGGGTGTCCGTGGGATCACGTGTCGAAGCAGCTCACGGCCGGTGATCATGGCCACACGCAGCCGTGACGGACTGGTTGTGCGGCGCGATGATCGGTCTTTTGGGACGAACCGATCTTCGGTACACCGAAAATCACCCGCACTCGGTCGTCGTCCCGCTTTCCGACCCGCCGAGCCGCTCGTAGACTTGCGTGATAAGGCAGCCGACGGCTGCCCCGCATCATCACACCTGCACCACCCCGACCCCGCTGCGGGGCCGGACATGCGCCCGGGGAGGAATGCCGTGCCGCTCTCGGAGCACGAGCAGCGGCTGTTCGATCAGATCGAGCGGTCGCTTGCCGAGGACCCCAAATTCGCCTCGGCTGTGCGGGCCAGCGACCCGCGTTTCCACGCACGGCGCCGGCTTCTCATCGCCGCGTTCGTGATCGTCCTTGGTCTGGCTCTGGTCGTCTACGGGACGGTGGACCAGAACACGCCGCTCGGCGTGGCAGGCTTCGTCGTCATGCTCGGCGCGGCTGCATTCGCCATGCAGTCCAGGCGCCGCAGCCAAGCGCCCGACCTGAAATCGGTCGGGGGCACGGCGACCCGCCGCACCCGCTCGGGCCGTAAGAACGGCGGCCTCCTGGAGCGACTCGAGGACCGGTGGCGCCAACGCCCGGAGGGGCATCGCTGAACCCTCGAGCCGGCCGGCAGGCCGGCTCCGATGACCGGCGGCCGGACATCCGGCCGCCGTCGTCATTCCCCGGCGCCCGTTTCCCGCGTTCGCCGTATCGTGCCGCGCCT
>NZ_JBFAMR010000017.1:0-41729 GCF_040656595.1 Actinoplanes sp. NPDC049802 | reverse complement strand
GCTTCGTGCCGCGCCTGGTTCCCGCGTCGGCTGCTTCGTGCCGCGCCTGGTTCCCGCGTCGGCTGCTTCGTGCCGCGCCTGGTTCCCGCGTCGGCTGCTTCGTGCCGCGCCTGGTTCCCGCGTCGGCCGCTTCGTGCCGCGCCTGGTTCCCGCGTCGGCCGCTTCGTGCCGCGCCTGGTTCCCGCGTTCGCCGTATCGTTTCACCGCATCCCGCTGAGCCGGGCCCTGCTGCGCCAGCGGTGATCCGCTCTCCGCTGCGCTCCCGGTGAGCCCCCACTGCGCTCCCGGTGAGCCCCCACTGCGCTCCCGGTGAGCCCCCACTGCGCTCCCGGTGAGCCCCCACTGCGCTCCCGGTGAACCGCACTGCGCAAGCCACGTGCAGCCGTACCGCGCAAGCCACGTTCAGCCGCACCCCGCAAGCCACGTGCGTCCGTGCGGCTGCACGGCGCAAGCCACGTGCTTCCGGCGGGCGGCCATCGCCCGTACCCGCTGCGAAAGAACCGCGAGGCGCCACCCGGAGGGAGTGGCGCCTCGCGGCTGTGGTGAATCTCAGCGCGCCCGGTTCAGCAGACGGCGTGGGCTGAACCGGGACAGCGAATCGCGGAGGGCGGTCATGCGCTCGGCCGCCCGGGTGGACCACTCGGACAGACCCAGACGCCAGCTGAGCAGCACCGACGGTGGCAGGAGCAATGCCCGGAGGCGGGTCCACCTGGGCGCGGCCTCGGCCATGCCGGACCGGACCCGGGTGAGGGCGGTCGTCAGCTCGGCACCCTGGAGGGGGAGCCGGGCATAGCGGGCACGCTCCTCGGCGCTGCCCAGCAGGGTGGCCGCCTCGGCCGGGTCACCGGTCAGCGACGACTCGCGGATCAGCCGCTGGGCGGTGATCCGGGGCGTCTCGGTCGGGTCCACCGGCACCTGGTAGTCGATCATCGAGTCGATCAGCTCGTCCCAGGCGGCGTGTGCGTCGTTCCGGGCCTGGCCGGCGTCACCGGTCACCGTGAGGTCGGTGATCGAACCGCCGCCCTCCGCCGAGAGGACCGTCGGAGCGGACGGCGCCGTGGCGGCATGGCGGCGGCGGCGCACCAGGATCCGGCGCAGGGCCGGGACCAGGAGCAACGCGATGACCAGCGCGACACCAGCGGCGATCCACAGGCCCGTCCAGGAGACTTCCTGCACGATCGGGCCGGCCGCGCCGGTCTGGTTGCCGTCCTTCTCCGGACGGTCGGGGCGTTCGGCGGCGCCGGGACCTCCCGACGAGTCGGGGCCGGCCGCGCCGGTGTCGGTCGAGCTGGACGCCGTCGGGCTGGGCCGGTCCACGTCCGGCGCCCAGGCGGAGCGGGTGGAGCCGGTCACCGCGGTGGACGGTGTGGCGTCGAACGGCACCCAGCCGAAGCCCTGGAAGTAGACCTCGGTCCAGGCGTGCGCGTTCCGGTTGGTGATCTCGTAGGTGCCGTTGCCGATCGCCTTGCCGCGGGTGAAACCGAACGCCACCCGGGCCGGGATGTCGGCGGCGCGGACCATCCATGCCATCGCGGCCGCGTACTGCTGGCAGTAGCCGGCCTTGTTGTTGAGGAAGTCGGCGATCTCCGACGCTTTCCCGGTCGACGGCACGGACAGGCTGTACCTGAACCCGGCCTCCTGAGAGAACGAGTCGTAGATCGCCCGCACCTTGTCGTAGTCGTTGTCCTTGCCCTTGATGAGCGCGGCCACCTTGTTCTCGACCGTCGCGTCCTGCGGCCGGTCGGTGAACGACATCAGCGGGTCGCCGCGATCGAGCGAGTCCGCCTGGCGCAGCGCGGCGGCGTTGAACGTGGCCCTCAGGTACGTGACGTCGTACCGCTGTTGCTTGGTCGTGGCCCGGCCGGAGAACAGCACCTGCTGGCTGGGGTCGTACGCCCAACTGCCGTTGATGTTGTCCACCCGAACCGCGTGGCTGTAGAGGGGCGCCATGTTCTGCTGGAGCTTGTCGCTGACCTCCACCCGCGCGCGGTACTCGGTGTAGCGTGCCGCGCTGCTGGCCGCCACCTGCCGCGGGTCGGGCAGCCCCTTGCCGAGCGAGTCACCCTTCGGCGTGTTGTGGGCGAAACCGTTCTCCGTCAGCATCTCGGCCGCGCCGAACCGCAGATAGAACGGCTCCGGCTCGTTGGTGGTGACCTGGAGAAGCTTGACCGTCTCGGTGTGGTTGAGCTGGCCGCTCAGCGAGGCGAACAGGTTGATCCGCCCGCCGTTGCCGTTGCCGGGGCCGTTGCCGATGCCGGACCCGCTCTGCGTGATCTGGGACAGCAGCCCGCCGGAGACGGTCGGCACGGCCAGCGGCAGGAGCACCGCGGCCAGCACCCCGACCACGCCGATCCGGCGGCCGGCCGCGGCCAGCGGGGACGGCTCCCAGACGTCCACGTCCCGCCCGTCGCCGGTGAACCGGCGGCCGAATCGGCGCACCCGGTCCACGTTGTCGGCGGCCAGCAGCCACATGAAGCCGACCGCACCGATCATGAACGGCACCGGGGGCACGCTGTCCAGGTAGATCGCGACCGGGATGGAGTAGATGGCCAGCATCGGCAGGCCGGCCAGGGCGGGCCGGCGGAACACCGCGGTCAGCAGGTCGACCACGATGGCGACCACGCCGATG
This sequence comes from Actinoplanes sp. NPDC049802, assembly GCF_040656595.1. Classification (NCBI taxonomy): domain Bacteria; kingdom Bacillati; phylum Actinomycetota; class Actinomycetes; order Micromonosporales; family Micromonosporaceae; genus Actinoplanes; species Actinoplanes sp. NPDC049802. The sequence goes on along the minus strand of NZ_JBFAMR010000017.1, from coordinate 39,100 downwards.
CCGAGGACCGTGACGAACAGCAGGCCGTCCCGGTCGGGGACGGGCACCCCGTACGCCCGGGTGTCCTCTCCGGCCTGGCGGATCAGGTCCATCCAGTGGCCGAACGTGCCCGCCTGCGGGATGAAGAACTCCCCGCCGCTGGGGAACAGCCACGTCAGCGACAGGACGAAGGCGAGCACCATGCTGGTGGCCTGCGCCCAGGTGGGGAACCGGAACGTCCGCGTGGCCACCGCGGCGCCCTGGATCAGCAGCACCGTCAGCAGGCACTGCATCAGCCAGGTCCAGTCCTTGAAGATCGACGACAGGGGCGCGGCGGCGAGCAGTGTCGCCGCCGCGGCGACCAGTCCGAGACGACGCCGGCCCGTCATCGGACCACCCCGCTGACCGTCTCGGCCATCGCCGCCCGGTACGCGAAGCCCTGCGAGCCCCGCGCGACGGTCGGCCAGAGTGCCGCCAGGGTGTCGCCGTGCGTCACCGGCACCGATCGCCAGCCGCTGCGCACCAGGGCGAGCGACGCGGCCGCGTGCTCGCGGTCCGCCTCCCGCCGGGCCCCGTCGGCCAGCGGCATCCAGGTGGAGCTGTCCAGGGCGAAGCCGACGCAGGTGGCGCCGTTGCCGCGGAGCTGGCTGAGCAGCCCCGCCTCGGCGGTGGTCAGCGCGCCGAACAGGCCGATCACCAGGCCGCCGTCGCTGCGCCGCCGGACGTGCTCGACCAGGATCGAGATGTCGCCGTTCTGTTCCGCCTTCACGTCGGCCAGGGTGTCCAGGATCAGGCTCTCGCCGCCGGCCTCGGAGGCGTCCACGTCGGTGCCGGCGCCGGTGACCAGACGCAGCTTGTAGCCGGCCTCGCGCAGATGGACCGCGATGCTGGCGACCGCCGACACCGCCCATTCGAAGCTGGCGGTCGGGCCCTCGCCGCGGTGCGCGTAGACCCGGGTGTCCAGCACGATCGTGGCCCGGGACTCCCAGGGCTGCTCCTCGCGGCGGACCATCAGCTCACCGGTCCGCGCGGTGGACCGCCAGTGCACCCGGCGCAGGTCGTCGCCGCGCCGGTACTCCCGGGTGGCCGCGTCGTCCTCGCCGTGCACCGCCACCGAGCGGGCGCGGCTCTCGCCGGTGCCCGCGTACTCCCCGGCCAGGCGGACCCGGGGCAGCGCCACCACCTGCGGGATCACCGTGAGCCGGTCCACGCTGGGGAAGGAGCGGGTCAGCTCGCACAACCCGAAGGGGTCGGTGAGCCGGACGATCAGCGGGCCGATCGGGTAGCGGCCACGGATGTCGGCGCGCACCGTGTACGCCACCGAGCTGGCCTGGTGCGCCCCGAGCCGCTCCAGCACGACGCGGGGACGGCTGCCCAGCGCGTACGGCAGGCGGTCCTCCAGCAGCATGGTGCCGGTGGGCAGGCGGGACAGGTTCTGCAGGCGCAGGATGACCCGGGCGCTCGACCCGACCGGCGCCCGGGCCGGCTCCAGCGACCGGGTGCAGGCCAGTTTGTAACGGCTGCGGCCTACGTACCACGCGGCGAGCATCGGGAGGGCGGCCAGGAGCACCGCCACCCGTAGCAGGTCGCGTTCGCCGAGGATGAGCGCCGAGACCGCGGCGGCGACCGCCGCGGCCAGGAACGAGCGGCCGCGCGTGGTGAGTCCCCGCAGCGCCTCCCGCATGATCATCGCCCCCGTGACTCGTACGGCGCGCGCCCGTCACGGGTGTCGTAAGGGTTGCGGGCGTGCGGCAGCGGCAGCCGGTGCACGATCTCGGACACGATGGCGTCCGTGGTCCGCCGGTTGAGCTGCGCGTCCGCGGTCGGGATGATCCGGTGTGCGAGCACCGGCACGGCCAGGGCCTGCAGATCGTCGGGGAGCACGTAGTCACGGCCCTCCAGCGCGGCCACCGCCTTCGCGGTGCGCAGCAGCTGGAGCGTGGACCGGGGCGACGCGCCGAGACGGATCTCCGGGGCCTCACGGGTGGCGGTGACCAGGGCGATCGCGTATTGCTGGACGGCGTCGGCGGCGTGCACCGCGCGGGCCGTCTCGATCAGCCGGCGGACCATGGCGGCGTCCGCCACCGCCCGCAGGTCGTTGAGCGGGTCGTGGTCGCCGTGGCCGGTGAGCATCGCCAGCTCGGCCCGCGGGTCGGGGTAGCCCATCGCGATCCGGGCGGTGAACCGGTCCCGCTGCGCCTCGGGCAGCGGGTAGGTGCCCTCCATCTCGATCGGGTTCTGCGTGGCGACCACCATGAACGGCGCCTGCAGCTCATACGTCGTGCCGTCGACGGTGACCTGCCGCTCCTCCATGCACTCCAGGAGAGCCGACTGCGTCTTCGGTGAGGCCCGGTTGATCTCGTCGCCGACCACCAGGTTGGCGAAGACCGCGCCCGGCTTGAACTCGAAGTCCCGCGTCTCCTGGTTGTAGACGCTCACCCCGGTCACGTCGCTGGGCAGCAGGTCGGGCGTGAACTGGATGCGCCGCACCGAACAGTCGATCGAGCGCGCCAGCGCCTTGGCCAGTTTCGTCTTGCCGACGCCCGGCACATCCTCGATCAGCAGGTGGCCCTCGGCGATCAGGACCGCGAGTGCCAGCCGCACCGTCGCGCTCTTACCCTCGATGACCTGCTCGATGTTGGCCATGATGGCTTGCGTCGCGGCGCGGAACTCGGCGCTCGTCAGTGGGCCTGACGGCTCGCCCCAGGTCGGCGTTGTCACGGGCCTCCTCCAAAACGTGTCTACCCCCGTAAGGCGGAGATCACCCACCGTCAAAGGGCACCGTAAGGTAGCGGGCGCCCAGCGGCCGTGGGCCTCCGGCGCTCGCCGCCCGTCCCCACAGGTTATCCCCGTACACACGCATCGCCGAAAGGCCTGATCGCAGCCCTGTTGATATCGGTTTTGGGGGAATACCGGACGAACACGTGCCATCCGCCATCCCAGGCTCGTCGCCTGTGGACAGCCGGGAGTATTCCACGTGCCCGCCAACCCGGTCGCCGTCAGTGACGGCCGAGGGGTATCATCCACGCATGGCTCGGTCTGTTCTGCTCCTTAGCCGGCCGTGCTGATCCGCTGACCGCGGACCAGGCACGGCAACCCCTCCTGCGCGAGGGGCTTTTTTATGCCCTCCTTTCGACAAGACAAGACGAGACGTGGACGAGATGGTGAAGATGAGCGAGACCGAGACCCCACCGTTCCGCTATACCGCCGCGATGGCCGACGAGATCGAGCTGCGCTGGCAGGAGCACTGGGCCGAGAAGGGCACGTTCCACGCGCCCAACCCGGTCGGTGACCTGGCCGATCCCGGCCATCCGCGGGCCGGGGCACCGAAACTGCACGTTCAGGACATGTTCCCGTACCCGTCCGGTGCCGGCCTGCACGTCGGGCACCCGCTGGGCTACATCGGCACCGACTGTTACACCCGCTACCAGCGGATGGCCGGTTACAACGTGCTGCACCCGATGGGCTTCGACGCGTTCGGCCTGCCCGCCGAGCAGTACGCGGTGCAGACCGGCACCCACCCGGCGGTCACCACGGCGGCCAACGTCGAGCGGTACCGCCGGCAGCTGCGCCGGCTGGGCCTGGCGTACGACGAGCGGCGGTCCTTCTCGACCACCGACCCGGAGTACTACCGCTGGACCCAGTGGATCTTCCTGCAGGTCTTCAACTCCTGGTTCGACCCGTCGGTGGGCAGGGCACGCCCGATCGACGAGCTGATCGCCTCCTACGAGTCCGGCGAGCGTGGCCCGGAGTGGGCCGGCCTGTCGGCGGCCGAGAAGCGGAAGCTGATCGACGACCACCGCCTGGCCTACATGAGCGAGGCCCCGGTCAACTGGTGCCCGGGCCTGGGCACCGTGCTGGCCAACGAGGAGGTCACCCCGGAGGGCCGCTCCGAGCGCGGCAACTACCCGGTGTTCCAGCGCAGCCTGAAGCAGTGGATGATGCGGATCACCGCCTACGGTGACCGCCTGGTCGAGGACCTGGACGCGCTGGACTGGCCGGAGCCGGTCAAACTGATGCAGCGCAACTGGATCGGCCGCAGCCGTGGCGCCCACGTCGACTTCCCGGTGGACGGGTCGGACGGCGTGATCAAGGTCTTCACGACACGCCCGGACACCCTGTTCGGCGCCACCTACATGGTGCTGGCCCCGGAGCACGAGCTGGTCGAGCGGATCGTGCCGGCGGCCTGGCCGGACGGCACCCACGCGGTGTGGACCGGTGGCGCCGGCACGCCCGCCGCCGCGGTCGAGAAGTACCGCCGGGACGCCGCCGCGAAGACCGACGAGGAGCGGACCGCCGACGGCAAGGTCAAGACCGGCGTCTTCACCGGCGCGTTCGCGGTCAACCCGGTCAACGGCGCGCGCATCCCGGTGTTCATCGCCGACTACGTGCTGGCCGGTTACGGCACCGGCGCGATCATGGCGGTGCCCGGCCAGGACGAGCGCGACTGGGCGTTCGCCGAGGTCTTCGAGCTGCCCATCATCCGTACGGTGAAGGCTCCTGAAGATTGTGAAGGGGCTTTCACCGGCGACGGGCCGGCGATCAACAGCGACTGGCTGGACGGCATGGGCGTCGCCGAGGCCAAGGCCGCGATGATCGAGTGGCTGGAGGCGAACGGCAAGGGCCAGGGCGCCACCACCTACCGCCTGCGGGACTGGCTGTTCAGCCGGCAGCGGTACTGGGGCGAGCCGTTCCCGATCGTCTACGACGAGACCGGTCTGCCGATCGCGCTGCCCGACTCGATGCTGCCGGTCGAGCTGCCCGACGTCGACGACTTCTCGCCGCGCACCTTCGACCCGGACGACGCCGACTCCGAGCCGGAGACGCCGCTGTCGCGCAAGAAGGACTGGGTGCAGGTCGAGCTGGACCTGGGCGACGGGCCGAAGACCTACACCCGCGAGACCAACACCATGCCGCAGTGGGCCGGCTCCTGCTGGTACGAGCTGCGTTACCTGGACCCGCGCAACGGCAAGGTCCTGGTCGACCCGGAGAACGAGGCCTACTGGATGGGCCCCCGCAAGCCCGGTGACGCGGGCGGCGTCGACCTGTACGTGGGCGGCGTCGAGCATGCCGTCCTGCACCTGCTGTACGCCCGCTTCTGGCACAAGGTGCTGTTCGACCTGGGCCACGTCTCGTCGTTCGAGCCGTTCAAGAAGCTGTTCAACCAGGGCTACATCCAGGCGTACGCGTTCCGCGACGACCGCGGCGTCATCGTGCCCGCCGAGGAGGTCGTCGAGCGCGACGGCAAGTGGTACCACGGCGACCAGCAGGTCAACCGCGAGTACGGCAAGATGGGCAAGTCGCTGAAGAACGTCGTCACCCCCGACGAGATGTGCGAGCAGTACGGCGCCGACACGTTCCGGGTGTACGAGATGGCGATGGGCCCGCTGGACGTCTCCCGCCCGTGGGACACCCGCGCCGTCGTCGGCTCGCAGCGGTTCCTGCAGCGTGCCTGGCGCCTGGTCGTCGACGAGGAGACCGGCGCCACCAAGGTCTCCGGCGAGCCGCTGGACCCGAAGACCCGCAAGATCCTGCACAAGGTCATCGCCGGGGTCCGCGAGGACATGGAGGAACTGCGGTTCAACACCGCGATCGCCAAGCTGATCGAGCTGACGAACGCGCTGACCCCGCTGCCGGTCGCCTCCCGCGAGGCGGTCGAGCCGCTGGTGCTGATGCTGTCCCCGTTCGCCCCGCACATGGCCGAGGAACTGTGGGCCAAGCTGGGGCACACCGAGTCGCTGGCCTACGCGGACTTCCCGGTCGCCGATCCGGCCCAGCTGGTCGCCGACGCGATCACCTACCCGGTGCAGGTCAACGGCAAGGTCCGCGGCCGCGTCGAGGTCTCCCCGGAGACCGGCGAGGACGAGGTGCGCGCCGCCGCCCTGGCCGCCGTCGCCGAGGTCCTGGCCGGCAAGGAGCCGAAGAAGGTCATCGTGGTGAAGGGACGCCTGGTCAGCGTCGTCGTCTGACCACAGGATGGACACGGCCCGTCGCGGTGCGCCGCGGCGGGCCGTCGCCTGCTTGGATGGGTGACATGCCTGACGTTCTCGCCGTCGCCCCGCTCGCCAAGCCCGTCGACGCGACCGTCCAGCCGCCCGGCTCCAAGAGCATCACCAACCGGGCGCTGCTCTGCGCGGCCCTCGCCGACGGCGTCTCCACTCTCTCCGGGGCGCTCTTCGCCGACGACACCCGGGCCATGATGGGCGCGGTGAGCGCGCTCGGCGCGACGGTCACCCTTTCCGAGAGCGAGCGTACGGTCGTCGTCCGCGGCATCGACCAGGGCAGGACCGGAGGCGGCAGCCGGATCGACGCCCGCCAGTCCGGCACCACGTCACGGTTCCTCCTCCCGGCGGCGGCGCTCCTCGACGGCCGCACCGTCGTCGACGGCAGCGAGCAGCTGCGGGCCCGCCCGTTCGGCCCGGTCCTCGACGCGCTCCGGCAGGTCGGCGCCGGTGTCGAGGAGCTGGACCGGCCCGGACACCTCCCGGCGGCCGTCACCGGGCCCGCGCGCGGTGGCCCGGTCGAGGTCAGCGGCCACATCTCCAGCCAGTTCCTCTCCGGCCTGCTGATGGCCGGGCCGCTGATGGACCGTGGGATCGACGTCACCCTCACCTCGCCGCTGGTCTCGGTGCCCTACGTGGAGATGACCAAGGCGGTGATGGCGGCCTTCGGGGTGACCGTCTCCGGGCTCACCGTTGCGGCGGGCGCCTACCGCCCCGCCGACTACGCGATCGAACCCGACGCCAGCGCGGCCTCCTACTTCCTGGGGGCGGCGGCGATCACCGGCGGCCGGGTCACCGTCTCCGGCCTGGGCACCGGCAGCCTGCAGGGAGACGTGCGGTTCGCCGACGTCCTGGAGCGGATGGGCGCCACGGTCACCCGTACCGCCGACGCGATGACCGTCCGCGGCGGCGACCGCCTGCGTGGCGTCGACGTCGACATGGCCGACATCTCGGACACCGCGCAGACGCTGGCCGCGGTCGCCGTCTTCGCCGACGGGCCGACCCGGGTCCGTGGCATCGGCTTCATCCGCGGCAAGGAGACCGACCGGGTCGGCGCCGTGGTCACCGAGCTGCGCCGGGCCGGCATCGACGCGGTAGAGGACGACGACGGCTTCACCATCCACCCGGGAACGCCGCGGCCGACCCGGTTCGCGACCTACGACGATCACCGGATGGCGATGAGCCTCTCCCTGCTCGGTCTGCGCGCGCCCGGGATCGAGATCACCGACCCGGGCTGCGTCTCCAAGACCTACCCCGGCTACTTCACCGACCTCGCCACCCTCGCCTGAGGGCACAGCGATCTTCCCGGTACGCGTGACGCCGCCCCGGACATTTCGGACCGTCCCGCTTCGCCGCGCGAGCCCGCTGCCGGCTGCAGCCCGTGCCGCGCCCGCCGGGCCGAGATCGGTGCTCCGGCAGGCCCGGCCGGGCGTCCGGTCACCCGCCTCCCGCCGCTTTCGCTCCATCGGCTGGCTACGACGGTTGTATCTGGCTTCACCAGGACGGCTTGAGCCGGACCCCCTGTCGGTCGGTGACGGCTTGGGCTGGCCCCACTTGGCGATCTCTAGACCGGCTTTCTGTTGACAGCAGGAACATGCTCGGATGAAACGGACAAACTCCATTGGCAAAGGACAGGTGTGCACGGATCACGCCTATATGTGTCCCGGAAACATGACACCCGCAACGGGTGTCATCACACCCACCATGGGTGTCGGGTTCTCAGAGGACACATCGCTCGGGACGCGGGCCCGGTCCGCCGGGCAACACGGCGCCATGACTGATCGGCAGGTCAGCGATGCCGCAAGCTACGGCTTGCTTCTCTGTGCGGCCTTCGTCGGTGTTTCAGCGTCCCTGAGTGGCTGCCGGTGGATGGCGGTGGGGTGAGCGTGACTGGGCAGCACAGCCCGGCGGCCGGGTGAGGGCTCGCGCCGAACTCTGCTGGGCCCGGCGCCACGCCGACAGCCGCCGTTGCGGGTCAGGGCCCGGTGCCCGTACCGGAAAGGAAAGCCGCCGCCGAGGTGGGAAGCTGAATCGGTGATCGTGGCTGCCGCCGGGACGGGAAGCTGGATCGGTGATCGTGGCTGCAGTCGGGACGGGGAGCTGGATCGGTGTTTGTGGGCTGCCGAGATGGACCGGTGGTCGGGGGCGGTGCTGAGGCGGGGAGGCCGGGTCAGGCGGGGGCGGTGCTGAGGCGGGGAGGCCGGGTCAGGCGGGGGTGGGGGTGCGGCGGGCGGTCTGGCGCCAGCGCAGGATGATCGCCGTGGAGAGGACGAAGCTGAACGCCGCCGGGGCCAGAGTGAGGAAGTTCATGTCGCCGGGGGCGACGACCGCGGCGCCGATCACGGCGTAGGTGACCGTGGACGGGATGGCGGCGATCGTGGTGCCGAGCAGGTAGCGCTTGCGGCACACGCTGGTGGTGCCGTAGGCGTAGCCGACCAGGCCGAACGGGGCCAGTGGGAGGAACCGGACCAGCAGCACGGCGGCCAGGCCACGGCGGTTGAGCCAGCCGTCGAGGCGGGCCAGGCGGCTTCCGGCGCGGGCCTGAAGGGCGCCACGGCCGGCCCAGCGGCCCGCGTAGTAGGTGGCGACCGCGGCGATCACCGCGGCGGCCAGGGCGGCCGCCGCGCCGGTCACGGCGCCGAGCAGGGCGCCGCACGACATCGTGATCAGGGTACGGGGAACGAGCACCGACAGGAGCATGCCGCCGAGGACCGCCACCGCGAACACGGCGCTGGGGCCCATGGCGGACAGTGTGTCGGCGATCTCCCGCAGCGGCAGCACGGCGGCGAGGCCGGCGAGGGCGCCGACCCCGGCGCCGAGCAGGGCGAACCGGATCAGACGGCGCTTCCACCCCATCGTGGTGGCGGCGGGAACGACAGCGTGGTCAACGGCCTGAGGGTCCGCGGGGAGTGCAGCGCCCCGCGGGGCGATCAGGTTGTCGGTCATGCAGGCCTACCGCCCCAGGTGTCGTCGTTGCAGGACTCGGTGGTGCCGGTCTATACCGGGCTCGCGGCGGCGAGCCGTTCGTTCCGTAGGCGTTCGCTCCAGGTGTCGTCCAGGGGCGCAAGCCTATCCGCGCCGGTGGCCCATTTCAGGAGCAGATCGGCGAGGGCTGGGTTGCGGGCCAGTGCCGGGCCGTGCGAGTAGGTGCCCAGGATCTTGCCTGCCCAGGCCCCCTCGGTCTGGCCGTCGTTGCCGATGCCGCCGGTCACCCGGGCGAGGGGAGCGGCGTGCGTGCCCAGATGGGTCCGTCCTCCGTGGTTCTCGAAGCCGGTCAGCGGGGGCAGGCCGAGCCGCGGGTCGATGTCACCGCGCAACTCGCCGACCGCGCGGGTCTCGCCCCGGTCGGAGCTGATGTCGAGCAGTCCCAGCCCGGCGCACTTGGCCCCCTTGGCAAAGAACGAGTGACCGAAGAGTTGGTAACCCGCGCAGATGGCGAGGACCGCGGCGCCCCGGGTGACCGCCTGGTGCAGGCCGCCGTCGGCGAGCAGCCGCTGCGCCGCCAGGGCCTGCGGACCGTCCTCGCCGCCACCGATGAGGTAGATGTCTGCGCTGTTCGGCATCCGCTGGTCGGAGCGGACCTCGTAGGTCTCCACCGGGATGCCGCGGTCGGCGGCCCGGCGGGCCAGGATCAGCATGTTGCCCCGGTCACCGTACGTCGACAGCAGATCCGGGTAGATCCACACGATCCGCAAGGCCTCAGTTGACACGGTCCAACTCCGCTCGGATGTCCTGGAACGCCGTGTAGTTGGCGATCACCTCGAGGCGGCCGGGCGGAACGGACCGCAGCGCCTCGTCGAAACTGTTTACGTGCCGGAAGGGCACTTGGTTCACCTGGAGCCGGACGGCCAGGTCGAACGCCCGGTCGCCGGTGATCAGGACCGGCCGGTCGCGCAACGGTGCGAAGTCCACGTCGTAGAGCCACGACGTGTCCAGTCCGTCGGGGTCGCGGGCGTTGATGGAGAGCAGTGTCGGGGCCTGGTCGGCCATGTCGAAGGCCTCCAACCAGCTTGCCGGGTTCTTCGCGAGCAACAAGCGGATGTTGCGACCGTCACGGTCGACCTGGGCGTACCGCCCGGCGATGGACGCCACCCGGGAGAGCCGGGGGAGAGCCTCGATCGGGCGGACCCCGAACTCGCCGGCCACCGCCAGCGCGGTGGCCGCGTTACCGATGTTCACCCGGCCGGGAAGCTGGAGTTTCACCAGGTGCCAGTCACCGCGGGGGTCGATCACTCCCTCGTCCTCGACCACCCAGTGCGGGCGTGGCCGCCGCAGCGGGCAGCCGGTGCACCACCAGTCGCCGCCGGACCGCTCGATCGGGTGGCCGCTCTCCGGGCAGACGAACGAGTCGTCGTGCCAGCGCTGGCCGGCGCTGAACCAGGTGGTCTGCCGGCTGCCGGCCGCGGCCCACACCACCATCGGGTCGTCGGCGTTGGCGACCACCCGGATCTCGGGGTGGCCGGCCAGCGCGGTCTTCCACAGCTGCGCCATCATCGCCACCTCCTTCGCCCGGTCGAGCTGGTCGCGGGAGAGGTTGAGCAGGGCCACCACCTTGGGCCGGGTCTGGTCGATGACCTGGGCCAGGTAGTGCTCGTCCACCTCCAGCACGGCGAACGGGGTGTGCCCCTCCTTGGCCAGTGCCGAGGTGTGGCCGGTCGGCATGTTGGCGCCGAACGAGTTGGTGGCGACCCGGCCGAGCACACCGACCGCGGCCGCGGTGAGCCGGGTGGTGGTGGTCTTGCCGTTGGTGCCGGAGACCAGGGCGACGGCGCGGCCCGCCGCGAGGTGGGCGAGGAGATCAGGGTCGATCTTGAGGCCGATCCAGCCACCGATCACCGAGCCGTCGCCGCGACCGGCGGCCCTGGAGAGCGCGGCCGCGGTCTTCGACACGGAGGTCGCGACCTTGGCGATGAGAGGCATTCCGTCCGTCACGCCAGCGAGGGTACCGGAAGGGAACGTTACGTCGAGTTGCCAGACGGTCAAGATCACGGACTGGCACGTGTTTCGTCGGGTCCGGACGATTCGGGCGTGCTCACGGCAGGGGGACGGACTTTTTCTGTGTTCTGATTCACCCGTAACGATCTACTGATTGTGATTGCGCGATCACTTTGAGCGACGGCATTTGTCTCGGTCAGGTAACAAACTGGACACCTGCCAATGTGCCAATCACGGAGAGTGATCGATCCGGCGCTGACGATCATGGCTGATTTCAGGTAGCAAAGATTCGCCGGCGGCACACCGCCCGCCGGCCGCACCGGATCGGTTCACGCCGAGCCCTGCCCCGGGCCGGACGGTGCGACACCGCAGTCAGCCAGACCACGACAAGGCAATCGGGGGCAGGGACGGGGGACCCATTCGCGGTCTCTCCCCGCGGCGCCCGGCTTCCACGGGCGGCGCATCCGGGGGGACCTTGGGGTGAAGCCGCCCACCCGCGGCCGGGCATGCCTTCCCGCCCGAACCCGACAGCTAACCTCGCAGGCGTGCCGGAGGGATATCTCTACCGTGCACGAACTCAGTTCGCGCCGGCGCCGTCGCACGTCTGTCGGCACCGGTACCGTCGCACTGTCCCTGGGTCTCTGCCTCTGCGCCGGCCAGCTGGTCGCCGCGTCGCCGGCAGCGGCCGCGACAGCCACCGTCAACCCGGTGACCGCGAGTGCGGCAGCCGCGAAAGTCACGCCCCAGATCGCCACGAAGACAAGCACTCGCAGCCTGGCGTGGGGCTCCACCCTCAAGATCACCGCCAAGGTGATCGACCCCTCCACCGGCCAGGTCGCCAAGGGCACGGTCCGTCTCCAAGGCTGGAGCAACGGCGCCTGGCGTACCTGGGACACCGACACCGTCAAGAGCGGCTCGGTCACGCTGACCGCCAAGCCGACGAAGACGGTGTGGGTTCGGACCCTGTTCACCGGGACCGGCTACAACCAGCAGGCCACCACCAAGGTCAAGGTGCAGGTCCGTGCCAGCGGCGCCAAGGTGCTGGCGGAGGCCAAGAAGCACAAGGGTGCGCTCTACCTGTTCGGCGCCGCGGGCCCCAAGCGCTTCGACTGCTCCGGGTTCACCAAGTACGTCTACAAGAAGGCGGCCGGCAAGAGCCTGCCGCACAAGGCGAACTCGCAGCAGAAGTACGGCAAGTCCGTCTCGAAGGGCAACAAGAGGATCGGTGACCTGATCGTCTTCCGCAACGGGTCGTACGGCTACCACGCCGGGATCTACGCCGGAAACGGCTACATCTACGACTCGCCGCACAGTGGTGCCCGGGTCGGCAAGCACAAGATCTGGAACAGCAATTACGTCGTACGGCGTCTCGTCGCCTGACGGCCTTCGCGCAGCGGTCGTGGTTGGTTCCTTCGCGCAGCGGCCGTAGTAAGTAAGGCATAGCGACAGCACACGCCTGTGGGGTGTGGCCCGGTTCGGGTCACACCCCACAGGCGTCTCCGTGTTCCCCCACGTTCCTCCACGGGCGGCCGCCGAAGCCGTCTCCGGGGCGGGTTTTCGCCCTCGGAGGGCTCGATGTCGGAAACCGGACGGGGTTGATCATGCTCCGGCCCTCCACTCCGCTCCACCGCCTGTGAACAGGGAATTCGTCCGCGAAGACGCCTCGCAAGCGATCGCTTTCGGGTTGCAGGTGGAGGGAAGTGGAGTAGAGTGGGGCGCAGTGGCAGGGGCGGAGGGACACAGCCGGACCTGCCGGCCCGAGTTGACAGGCGGCCCACTCTTCCGCGAAGGAGCGGGGCGCCACGGCAAAGGGGTGGGGGCCGATGTTCCTCGGCACACACACTCCGCGCCTGGACGAGAAGGGCCGGCTGATCCTCCCGGCGAAGTTCCGTGATGAGCTGGCGGGAGGTGTCGTGATCACGAAGGGGCAGGAGCGCTGTCTTTACGTGTTCCCGATGCCGGAGTTCCAGCGCATCGCCGGCCAGCTCCGTGAGGCGCCGGTGACGAACAAGGCAGCCCGGGCGTACAGCCGGGTGTTCTTCGCCAGCGCGCACGATGAGGTGCCCGACAGGCAAGGCAGAGTCACGATTCCTGCCCATTTGCGGGAGTATGCCAGTCTTGGTCGCGACCTTGTGGTGATCGGCGCGAGCACCCGGGTCGAGATCTGGGACAAGCAGTCCTGGGACGACTACCTCTCGGCGAGCGAGGAAGAGTTCGCCGGCATCGAGGAGGGGGTGCTGCCCGGCGGACTGTAGGGGTGTGGCACTCGGTGGGCCGCCGGTGCGGCCTGGGACGCCATTCCCGCCGTACTGCGAGATCTCCAGCCGCTCCCGCTCCTGGCGCCTCTTCCCCGGCGCCAGGCGTGTGTTTCCAGCCGGTTCGCCGGCGCGGGGACAGAGCGGATGGGGATCTGGCGGTACGGAGGGCGGCCGGGCCGGACAGCAACAGTGTTTCCTCGCGTGTGCGGGGATTGATCCGGGGGGTCGACATGGGGGAGCCGCGGGGCACGCATGTGCCGGTGCTGCTGGAGCGCTGCCTGGAGCTGCTCGCTCCGGCCCTTCGCCTGCCGGGCGCCGTCCACGTCGACTTCACGCTGGGTCTGGGCGGGCATGCCGAAGCGGTTCTCGAGCGGTTTCCCGATGTGGTCCTCGTCGGACTGGACCGGGACACCGAGGCGCTCGCGCATTCCCGGCATCGCCTGATCCGGTTCGGTGACCGCGCCCGGCTGGTCCACGCCGTCTACGACGAGTTGCCGCGGGTCCTCGCGGAGCTGTCGATTCCGGCGATCCACAGTGGGCTGTTCGATCTCGGGGTGTCCTCGTTGCAGCTGGACGAGGCGGACCGCGGTTTCGCGTATGCGCAGGACGCCCCGTTGGACATGCGGATGGACCAGTCCCGCGGGGTGACCGCCGAGGAGATCGTCAACGAGTACCCGCCGGGTGATCTGGTGCGTGTTCTCCGGCAGTACGGCGAGGAGAAGTTCGCGCCACGGATCGTCTCGTCGATCGTGCGGGAGCGGGCGAAGGGGCGGATCACCTCGACCGCCCGCCTGGCCGAGCTGGTGAAGGACGCCATCCCGGCCGCCGCGCGGCGAACGGGTGGAAATCCGGCAAAAAGGACGTTTCAGGCATTACGCATTGAGGTGAACGGCGAGCTGGAAGTGCTCGAGCGAGCGGTTCCCGCTTCCCTGGACGCGCTGGCGCCTCAGGGGCGCCTTGTGGTGATGAGTTACCAATCGTTGGAGGACAGGATCGTCAAGCGCGAGCTCACCGCGAGGTCGCGCAGCACCGGGCCGGTCGACCTTCCGGTCGAGCTGCCTGGTACCGGTCCCAGTCTGCGGCTGCTGACCCGCGGGTCCGAGCCGCCCAGCGAGGCGGAGGTGGCGGCGAATCCGAGGGCGGCCTCGGTGAAGCTGCGCGCGGTGGAACGGATCGACGAGCAGGAGCAGAGCCGGAAGCACAACCAGGCGGTCGGGGCGGTCCGCGAACGGCCCCGGATGTCTACAACTCGCGGGGGACGAGGGCGGTTACGCCCGGGGGCGAACGAAGAGGGGGAGGGACGAGCATGAGCGAGCGATCCGACGCGCCGCGGCCGGGGGGCCGTTCGGAGCGGCCGCGCGGGAACGCCGGGGTGAGCCGCGATGCCGAGACCGGAAGCAGCGGTGTGCGGGGGGCACGCCGGTCCGGTCGTTCCGACACGCGCCGGTCAGGGATCCGGGGCCGGGAGGCGGCCGAGGCGGCCGCGCCGGTCGACGGGGCCACCGCGCTGAACATCGAGGTGACCGGCGACGCGCCGCCGGTCGCGGGCCGCGCCAAGCTGTGGGTCGCGCCGCCGCTGCCGATCCGCGCGCCGCGGGCCACCTTCGCGGCGGCCATGATCGCCGTGGTGCTGGCCGGTGTGGTCGGCATCCTCCTGATCAACACGAAGACCGTCGAGCGGTCCTTCCGCCTCGAGACACTCCGCAAGGAGAAGGTCGCGCTCGACAAACAGCAGCAGGAGCTGAACCGGCAGCTGGTCGAGAAGTCCGGTCCGGGCAACCTGGCCGCGGCGGCCCGCCGGCTCGGCCTGGTGCCGGCCGAGCCGCCCGGGCTGATCAGGCTGCCGAACGGGGAGATCGTCTACCCGCCGAAGCCGGCGAAGGGTGGTCCTGGCCCGACCGCTCTGGAGGGGCTCCAGCCGGGTACACCGTCCGCGGGCACCGGGCGGTAGGCCGGCATGGCGACGCGAGACGAGGACGAGGCGCCGCGCCGGGGCAAGCAGCCCCGGCGCGGTTCGTCACGTGACCTGCCGGGCGAGGAGCAGACCGACGACCCCCGCGAGGGCCGGCGTGGCTTCTCCAGCATCGGCGAGGCGCGGGCGTACACCCCGCGCGGGCGGACCGTGGCCGAGCGGGGGCGCCTGCCGCGTACCGGGGAGCGGACCGCCGATCCGTTCCGGCCCGCGTTGCAGGTGCTCGACGGGGGCGAGAGCGGCCAGCGGACCCGCGGTCGTGGGCGCCCCGCCGAGCAGCCGCCCGCCCCACGGGAGCGCTCGGCGGACAAACCGCGCGAGCGCTCGGCGGACAAACCCCGTGAGCGGGCCGCCGACAAACCCCGTGAGCGCGCGGCGGACAAGTCCCGTGAGCCGGCCGCCGCCAGACAGCGCGACCGGCAGCCGGAACGCCGTGGCCGCGAGTCCACCCGTACCGGAAATGCGGGAGCCGGACCGCGACGGACCACGACCAGCGCGCCGAGGCCGGTCCCGGCGGAGCCGCCGAAGCTCGCCAACAGCACCCGCCGGCTGCGGCTCGGCACCGTGCTGGCGCTGTCGTTGTTCGTCACCATCGGGGTACGCCTCGTGGTGCTCCAGGTGGCGACCTCGCCGCAGGAGGCGGAAAGCCTGCTCAAGCTGCGGGAGAACCGGCTCAGCACGGTGGCGCTCCCGGCTCCTCGCGGCAGCATCCTGGACCGTGACGGCCACGTGCTGGCACACAGCGTGGAGGCGCGGTACGTCTACGTCGACCCCGAGAACGAGGATCTGCGCAAGGACGTGCCCGGGACGGCCGCCAAGCTGGCCCCGCTGCTGGGTGTCCGGCAGTCCGAGCTGATCGCGGACATGCAGCGCAAGCAGGTGCTGGGCAAGTGGCTGAAGTTCCGTTACCTGGCCCGTGGCGTGCCGGTGGCGGTGGCGGACGAGATCGAGTCGCTGCGTCTGCCGGGCATCTACACGCACTCCGACGAGCGGCGTGACCTGCCCGGCCGGGATCTCGCGGCGAACCTGATCGGCTTCACCGGCGACGATCACCACGGTCTGGAGGGGCTGGAGGCGCGTTACGACGAGCTGCTGCACGGCGCCGACGGCAAGCGGGTCTTCGAGGTCGGCACCGGCAAGAAGCTGAACCTGCCGATTCCGAGCGGTTTCCATCAGGAGACCCCGGCCAAGCCGGGCAGCTCTCTCCAGCTCACCATCGACCAGGACCTCCAGTACCAGGTGCAGCGGGTGCTCGACAAGGCGGGCCGGAAGAAGAACGCGACGCTGGGCGCCGCCGTGGTGCTGGACGTCAGGACCGGCGAGGTGCTGGCGCAGGCGAGTTACCCGTCCTACAACGCCGCCGACCCGGAGAAGTACGACGCCGACGAGCGGATCGACGTGGCCAGCAGCATCGTGACGGACCCGGGATCGAGCCACAAGGCGTTCATCTTCGGTGCCGCCCTCCAGGAGGGTCTCATCAAGCCGGACGAGCTGATCGAGGTCGGCCCGGCGATCAAGAAGGGCGACACCAGGTTCGAGGACGGGCACCCGCAGGCGCCCGGCACCCGGATGACCCTGGCGGGACTGATGGCCTACTCGTCGAACGTGGGCACCATCCTGATCGCGGACCGGCTCGGCAAGGAGAAGGTCTACGAGTACCAGCAGAAGTTCGGGCTGGGCAAGGCCACCGGCGAGGGAATGCCCGGCGAGGCCGAGGGTGAGCTGCTGAAGCCGGAGGACTGGAGCGGCTCGTCGTACGGCTCGGTGCCGATCGGGCACAGCGTCTCGGCGACCCTGATCCAGATGGCGGCCGGCTTCTCGGCGATCGCGAACGACGGCGTCTACATCCAGCCGCACCTGATCAAGGCCACCATCTCGGGTGAGGACAACGAGGTGACCCCGGCCGCCGCGCCGGAGACGCACCGGGTGCTGGACACCGAGGTGTCCCGGCAGTTGCGCCTGATCATGGAGGCGGTGGTCGCCGACGAGGGC
Source organism: Actinoplanes sp. NPDC049802 (assembly GCF_040656595.1). Taxonomy (NCBI): domain Bacteria; kingdom Bacillati; phylum Actinomycetota; class Actinomycetes; order Micromonosporales; family Micromonosporaceae; genus Actinoplanes; species Actinoplanes sp. NPDC049802. The sequence goes on along the minus strand of NZ_JBFAMR010000017.1, from coordinate 21,962 downwards.
GGCACCGGGCGCGCCGCGGCGGTTCAGGGCTTCCGGGTGGCAGGCAAGACCGGCACCGGGAAGATGCTCATCGACGGGCAGTACACCAGCCACAACGCCGGCTCCTTCGTCGGCATGGCGCCGGCCGACGATCCGCGGTACGTGATCGCCGTGTCGATGGACGTGCCGGACGGCAGCGGCGGTGACGTGGCGGCGCCGGCGTTCAGCGAGATGATGAGCTTCACCCTGCTCCGTAACCATGTGCCACCATCCGGTAGCAAGGCGCCGAACTTCAAGATCAAGGAATGAAGCGGGCCGCATGGCGTTGACAACAAGCCCTTCGGTACGGGGTAGGGTCTGACGCCGTGTCCGGCATTCCACGTCCCGAGACCGTCACGCCGTGCCTGTTGGGGCGGCTCGCGGAGCTGTTACCGGCAGAGCTGACCGGCGGTGACGTCCCGGTCACCGGCGTCACCCACAGCAGTCGTGAGATACGTCCGGGTGATCTCTACGCCGCCCTGCCCGGTGCGAACCGGCACGGCGCGGAGTTCATCGCGGACGCCGCCCGCTCCGGCGCGGTGGCCGTCCTGACCGATCCGGCCGGGCTGCCCGCCGCGCGGGCCGCCGGGCTGCCCGCGCTGGTCGCCGGCGATCCGCGCGGCGTGCTCGGCGCGGCCGCGGCGGCGATCTACGGCGAGCCGTCCCGGCGGCTCACCATGATCGGCGTGACCGGTACGGCCGGGAAGACCTCGACGGCCTACCTCGTCGAGTCCGGCCTGCGGGCCGCCGGGCTGGTGACCGGCCTTGTCGGCACGGTGGAGACCCGGCTCGGCGACCTGGTGGTCAAGAGCGTCCGCACCACGCCGGAGGCCACCGACCTCCAGGCGGTGCTCTCCGCCGCCCTGGAACGGGGTGTGCAGGCCGTGGTCATGGAGGTCTCCAGTCACGCGCTGGTGATGGGCCGGGCCGACGGCATCCGGTTCGCCGCCGGCGGGTACACCAACTTCGGCCAGGACCACCTGGATTTCCATCCCACCTCGGAGGAGTACTTCGCGGCGAAGGCCCGGCTCTTCGACGGCCGTTCCGTGGTGGCCGTGCTCAACCACGACGACCCGGCCGTGATGACCCTGTGCCGGGACCGGACCGTCACCTACTCGGCCTCCGGTGACCCGGCGGCCACCTGGTGGGCGTCCGGCGTGCGGCCGTCGGCTTTCGGCCAGCGGTTCACCGCGCACGGCCCGGACGGTCTGACCGTCGAGACCGGCGTGGCGCTGCCCGGCCTGCACAACGTGGCGAACGCGCTGCTCGCGCTGGCTCTGCTGGTCGCCGTCGGTATCGACCCGGCGGTCGCCGGGCAGGGCATCGCGGACTGCCGTGGTGTCCCGGGCCGTCTGGAGCGGGTGGAGGCGCCCGGCGAGATCCTCGGCGTGGTCGACTACGCGCACAAGCCGAACGCGATCGTGGCGGCGCTGGCCGCGCTGCGTGAGCTGGCCACGGCACGCGGTGGGCGGCTGCTCTGCGTGATCGGCGCCGGCGGCGACCGGGACCGGGGCAAGAGGCCGTTGATGGGCGCGGCCGCGGCGCAGGGCGCCGACTTGGTGATCATCACCGATGACAACCCCAGGACCGAGGACCCCGCATCCGTACGCCACGCGGTGCGCACGGGCGCCGAGGAGGCGTCCACGGCCGCGAAGATCATCGAGGTGGCCGGACGGCGTGCCGCGATCGACGAGGCGGTCCGCCAGGCCGCCGCCGGTGACGTGATCGCGGTCCTCGGCAAGGGCAACGAACAGGGCCAGGAGGTGAACGGGCAGGTGCTGCCGTTCGACGACCGGATCGAGTTGGCCGAGGCACTGGAGGCCCGCGCATGATCGCACTCTCACTCGCCGAGATCGCCGAGATCACCGGGGGCCGGGTGGCCGGCGGCGACCCGGCGGTGCTCGTGACCGGACCGGTCGAGTACGACTCCCGCAAGATCGTCCCGGGTGGCCTGTTCGTCGCGTTCGCGGGCGAGAAGGTGGACGGCCACGACTACGCGGGCGTCGCGATCGAGAAGGGCGCCGCGGCGGTGCTGGGGTCGCGCGACACCGGCGTGCCGGGCGTCGTGGTCGAGGATCCGCTGGCCGCCCTCGCCGCCCTGGCCCGGGTGGTGGCCGCCCGCCTGGACAAGCTGACCGTGGTGGGCCTGACCGGGTCGTCCGGCAAGACCACCACCAAGGACTACATCGGCCAGCTGCTGTCCCGGCTCGGGCCGACGGTCGCGCCGGCCGGGTCGCTCAACAACGAGCTGGGGTTCCCCTACACGGTCCTGCAGGCCACCGAACAGACCCGGTTCCTGGTGCTGGAGATGGGCGCCCGGGGGATCGGGCACATCCGGTACCTGACCGAGATCGCCCAGCCGTCGATCGGCGTGGTGCTGAACGTGGGCGCCGCGCACATCGGCGAGTTCGGCTCGGTGGAGGGGACCGCCCAGGCCAAGGGCGAGCTGGTGGAGGCGTTGCCGGCGTCGGGGACCGCGATCCTGAACGCGGACGATCCGCTGGTCGCCGGGATGGCCGCACGGACGTCGGCGCGGGTCGTCCTGGTCGGCTCGACGGGTGCGCTGACCGCTTCCGAGGTCGTCGTCGACGCGTCCGGCCGGGCTTCCTACACCCTCACCTCCGGCACGGATTCCGGGACCGTCCGGCTTTCCGTGGCGGGGGAGCACCAGGTGGCCAACACGCTCGCGGCGGCCGCCGTGGCGCTGGCCGCGGGCATGGAGTTCGGCGAGCTGGTGACGGCCCTCGGCGAGGTCGGCATCGTCTCCGGGCGCCGGATGGACGTCTTCACGTGTACCGACGGGGTCGTCGTCATCGACGACTCCTACAACGCCAACCCCTCGTCGACCTCCGCCGCGCTGCGGGCGCTCGCGTCGATGGGTACGGGTAAGCGCACCACCGCCGTGCTCGGCTACATGGCCGAGCTCGGTGAGTTCGAGGTGTCCGGGCACGCCGAGGTGGGGCGGCTCGCCGCCGAGCTGGGCGTGGACCGGTTGATCGCGGTTGCCGAGGCGGCCCGTCCGATCCTGGACGGGGCGGCCGGCGTGGCCGGGTGGCGGGGCACGGGGCACTTCGCTGCCGACCAGGCCGCCGCGATCGAGATTCTGCAGCAGGACCGGCGCGCCGACGACGTCGTGCTGGTCAAGGGTTCCCGGTACCGCACATGGGACGTCGCCGACTGGTTGCGTCCCGGGGCGAGGAGTGAGCGAAGCGAGCCCCGCAGCCACGGGCAGGCTAGCTCAGTTCCGCTGGAGGAGGTTCAGCCCACGTGAGGGCAGTCATCGTCGCGGCCGCGGTCGCCTTTCTCATCTCGCTCTTCGGCACCCCGATCGCGATCCGGGTCTTCTCGGCGCTCAAGGCCGGGCAGCCGATCCGCACCATCGGCCCGCAGACCCACCTGGGCAAGCGGGGCACCCCCACGATGGGCGGGGTGGCGTTCATCCTCGCCACGGTGCTGGCGTACGTCGCCGGGCATCTGGCCCTGACCACACTCCCGGAGCGGCAGATCGCCCAGGAGAAGCCGACCATGACCGCGCTGGTCCTGCTCGGCGTCTTCGTCTTCTGCGGCGCGGTCGGGTTCATGGACGACTTCCTGAAGGTCCGCAAGCGCAACTCGGACGGTCTCAGCGCCAAGGGCAAGCTGCTCGGCCAGTTGCTGATCGGCACCGGCTTCGGCATCGCGGCGCTGTACTTCCCGAGCACCAACGGGCAGACCGTGGCCAGCGAGAAGATCTCCTTCATCCGGGACGTGAGCTGGCTGGACGTCGGCAAGGTCGGCTCGGTCATGGTTTTCGTCTTCGTGATCATGGCGATGTCGAACGGCGTGAACCTCACCGACGGCTTGGACGGCCTGGCCACCGGCGCCTCGATCCTGGTGCTCGGCGCGTACTCGCTGATCGGGTTCTGGCAGTACCGGCACTGGTGCGGCGACAACGACTACGTGGGCGCGGCGGGCTCGCTCACCGCGCAGCACTGTTATCAGGTCCGGGATCCACTCGAGATCGCGATGATCGCCGCGGCGGCCGCGGCGGCGTGTGTCGGCTTCCTGTGGTGGAACACCAACCCGGCCCGGATCTTCATGGGTGACACCGGCGCGCTGGCGCTGGGCGGCCTGATCGGCGGCCTCGCGGTGGCCACCCGGACCACGCTGCTGTCGGTCATCATCGGCGGCCTGTTCGTCATCATCACGATGTCCGTGGTCATCCAGATCATCTCGTTCAAGACCACCGGCAAGCGGGTCTTCCGGATGTCGCCGCTCCAGCACCACTTCGAGCTGGCGGGCTGGAGCGAGGTCAACATCGTGGTCCGGTTCTGGATCATCGCGGGCATCTGCGCCGCCATCGGGCTGGGCCTGTTCTACAGCGATCACCTGGCGGTCATGGGATAGATATCTCCCCGCGACACGCCATCGACGTGACGCGGCGGAATGTGGACATCCGGCGAAGATGGGGGTATGGCGGACGACCGTACCCAGAGAGCGGCCCGCCCGTCGCTGAGCCGGCAGCTGCTGCCCGCGGTGCACGGGCTGCTGGCCAGACCCCTGTCGTCGTACTACCTGCTGATCTCCAGCTGCGTGCTGCTGCTGCTCATCGGCCTCACCATGGTCTTCTCGGCGACCTCGGTGAAGGCCTACGCCGACTACGGCAACGCCTTCACGGGCATCAGCAGCCAGGCCGTGTACGCACTGCTGGGCCTGGTCGCCTTCTGGATCTGCCAGCGGCTGCCCTCGGTCACGTTGCGGGTGCTCGGCCGGGGCCTGCTCGTTGTTTCGATCCTCCTGCTCAGCCTCCTCGCCGCGATGACCGCGCTGGCCTCGCTGGGCGCGCTGGCCCGCAACGGCGACGGCAACCCGATGCTCGGCCCGCTCGTGGCCCGCTTGAACTGGCTGTACTTCGGTCCGATCAGCATGCAGCCGGGTGAGCTGGCCAAACTCGCCATGGTGCTGTGGGGCGCCGACGTGATCGCCCGTAAGGGGCCGCTGCTCGGCCACTGGCGGGAGCTGGCGATGCCGCTGTTCCCGGTGATCGGCCTGCTCTTCGTCCTGGTCGGCTACAACGACCTGGGCACCATGCTGGTGCTGCTGGCGCTGATCGTCGGCCTGCTCTGGGCGGCGGGCGTACGCCTGCGGGTCTTCGGCGCGCTGGGGGTGCTGGGCCTGGCCGGTGTCGGCCTGCTGATCGCGGCCGCCTCCCGCGGCGCCGGCTCGGGTGCGGTGGACGCGGAGAACTACCGGTGGCGGCGGCTGACCGCCTTCGTGGAGCCGCTGGAGAACTGCGACACCACCACCGAGGCCGGGCGCTGGTGCTATCAGCTGATCATGGGCCGGTCGGCGATCTTCGAGGGCGGCTGGTTCGGGGTCGGCCTGGGCAAGAGCGCGCTCAAGTGGGGCTACGTCCCGGAGGCCGGCAACGACTTCATCTTCGCGATCGTCGCCGAGGAGCTGGGCGTCGTCGGCTGCGGTGTGGTCCTGGTGCTGCTGTCGGTGCTGGCGTACACCGGGTTCCGGATCGCCCGCCGGGTGACCGACCCGTTCCGCCGTCTCGCGGCCACCGCGATCACCACCTGGCTGGTCGCCCAAGCCGTGATCAACATGGGCGGCGTGGTGAAGCTGCTCCCCATCACCGGTCTTCCGCTACCGTTCATCTCCGCAGGTGGCAGCGCCCTGATCGTCACGATGGCGGCGATCGGCATGCTGGCGTCCTTCGCCCGTGCCGAACCGGACGCGGCACGTGCCCTGAACGCCCGTCCGACGCCGCGATGGGTACGGCTAGTCTGGGCCCCGCTGCCGCCGCTTCCCCCGCCGCGGCGGTCAGGTCAGCAGCGCCCCCCTGCCCAGAAGAAGGCGGGAACCCGGGTGCCGACGGCCGCGAGCAAGAGCCGTCGATAGTCCGTCTCAGGGGCGGGCGGGGCGGTTGGAAGGAGAGGAGACGGTGATGGGTCCGCTGCGGTCGGTAGTTCTCGCCGGAGGAGGCACCGGCGGGCACATCTATCCGCTGCTCGCCTTCGCCGACGCTCTGCGGCGCCACTTCCCGGACATCCGGATCACCACGCTGGGCAGCCCCAAGGGCATGGAGAACCAGCTGATCCCGGCGGCCGGTTACGACCTGCGGGTCATCCCGGCGTTCCAGCTGCCCCGGTCGCTGAACATCGACCTGCTGCGCACCCCGGACCGGATGTACCGGTCCGCCCACGCGGCCGGCGAGATCGTCGACGAGGTGCAGGCCGAGGTGGTGGTCGGATTCGGCGGGTACGTGTCGGTGCCGGCGTACCTGGCCGCGTGGCGGCGCGAGCTCCCGATCGTGATCCACGAGGTGAACGTGCCGCCGGGCGTGGCCAACCGGATGGGCATGAAGTTCACCAAGCGTGTCGCCGTCGGGTTCCCGCACCAGCTGGAGCAGGCCGAGGCGCTGCGCAACGCCCGGCTGGTGGGTGTGCCGCTGCGCACCGGGATCACCCGGATGGACCGGCCGGCGCTGCGGCCCCAGGCCCTGTACCACTTCGGGCTGCGGCCGGACCTGCCGGTGCTCTTCGTGTCCGGCGGCTCGTCCGGTGCCCGTACGATCAACCTGGCCGTGGCCGCCGCGGCCAAGCGCCTGGCCCACGCCGGGATCCAGGTGCTGCACGTCCAGGGCGGGCGCAACGATCCGTTCGAGGTGCCGAACGACCTGCCGGTGCCGTATGTCGTGGTGCCCTATCTGTCGGACATGCAGCTCGGCTACGCTGCCGCCGACCTGATGCTCTGCCGGGGCGGCGCGATCACGGTGGCCGAGACGACCGCGCTGGGCATGCCGGCGATCTATGTGCCGTACCCGTTCAGCAATCAGGAGCAGCGCCGCAACGCGCTGCCGGTGGTGGAGTCCGGTGGCGGCCTGCTGGTGGACAACAGTGAGCTGACCCCGGATTGGATCGAACGAAACATCATTCCGCTGGCCCGGGACCGGCAGCGGCTGGCCCAGATGGGCGCGGCGGCGGCCGGCTACGGCCGGCGCGACGGTGACGAGCAGCTACTGCGCTTCGTTCTGGAAGCGGTGAGCTGATGCTGCGGATTGAGGGAGTGGAACTGTGAACACGGCGGAGCTGACGCCGGCCGGCGAGATGACCGCCGAGGACCTGGGCAGCGTGCACCTGATCGGGATCGGCGGGGTCGGCATGGCCGGCCTGGCCCGGCTCCTGTTGACCCGTGGCGTGCCGGTCTCCGGCAGCGAGCTGCGGGAGTGGCCGGCCCTGACCGCCCTGCGGGCGCTCGGCGGCACGGTTCACATGGCACACGACGAGTCCAACCTCGACGGGGTGGAGACCGTGGTCTACTCGACCGCGATCCCCCAGGACCATGTGGAGATGGTGGAGGCACGCCGCCGTGGGCTGCGCGTGCTGCACCGCTCCGAGGCCCTCGCCGCGGCGATGACCAACCGGCAGACCATCGCGGTGGCCGGCACCCACGGCAAGACGACCACGACGTCGATCATGACGGTGATCCTCCAGCACGCCGGGCACGACCCGTCGTTCGTGATCGGCGGCGAGATGTCCGCGGCCGGGTCGAACGGGCACCACGGCACCGGGCCGCACTTCGTGGCCGAGGCGGACGAGCACGACCGCTCGTTCCTCATCTACCGGCCGCATGTCGCGATCATCACCAACGTCGAGGGCGACCACCTCAACAACTGGGGTGACCTGGAGACGCTGAAGGCCGGGTTCCTGGAGTTCGGGTTGCTGGCCGACGGGTTCGTGGTGACCTGCGCCGACGGCCCGGGGACCGCGGAGCTGATCGCCGGGCTCAAGGCGGCCGGGAAGACGGTCTACACGTACGGCGTGTCGGCGGACGCGGACCTGCGGATCTTCGACGTCGTCTCGTCGGGGAGCGGGGTCCGCTACTCCGCCGAGCTGGACGGCAAGCCGCTCGGCGAGTTCAAGCTGGCGCTGCCCGGCACGCACATGGGCCTGAACAGCGCGGCGACCGTGCTGACCGCCCTCAAGCTGGGCGTGCCGCTGGACAAGGTGGGCGAGGCGCTGGAGTCGTTCCCGGGGGTCCGGCGGCGGTTCGAGCGCAAGGGCATCGCGGCCGGCGTGCGGGTGTACGACGAGTACGCGTACCACCCGACCTCGGTGAAGGCCGCCCTCCGGACGCTGCGGGAGGTGGCCGGGGACGGCCGGCTGCTCGTGGTGTTCCAGCCGTACCGGGTGTACCGGACCCGGGATCTGCAGGCCGAGCTGGCCGACGGGCTCCAGGTGGCCGACGAGGTGATCTGCATGGAGGTGTTCGGGCCGGGCGAGACCCGCGGCCCGGGTGAGGGCGGCCGGGCGCTGACCGCGGCCATCGGGCTCCCCGACGAGCGCAAGGTGTTCGTGCCGGACTGGCAGGACGTGGCGGCCGAGGTGGTCCGGCGCAGCCGTCCGGGCGACGTGGTGGTGACCATGGGTGCGCCGCCGATCTCGTTGATGGGTGACGAGCTGCTGGCCGCGCTCGCCGAGGCGGATCAGCAGCCGGACCTGGCCGGGTAGCGCCGGTGGCGGGTGGGGGCACGCGCAACTGGCGGCTGGTCCGGGCGGACACCGACGCGGTGCCGCCGTCGGCGCGGCGTTTCATGGCCCGCGCCCGGCAGCGCCGTATGCGTGCCGCCATGCCCTGGCTGGTCGCGGGCGGTGTGCTGCTGCTCGCCGGTGGCCTGGCCTGGCTGGTCTACGGCACCTCGGTGTTCGGCGTGCGGGACGTCCGGGTGGTGGGCGCCACGGTGCTCACCCCGGATGAGGTACGGACCGCCGCGGCGATCGAGCCGGACCGCCCGCTGGCCCGGGTCGACGTGGACGCGGTGTCCGCCGCGGTGCGCGCGCTGCCGGCGGTGGACCGGGTGCTGGTGACCCGCAGCTGGCCGTCGGCCGTGGTGATCCAGGTGGTGGAGCGCACCCCGGTGGCCGCGGTGCCGGCCGGGGACCGGTTCCTGCTGATCGACGACGAGGGCGTGCCGTTCCGTACGGTCGCCGCGCCGCCGAAGAGGTTGCCGCTGGCGAGACTGGCGACCCCCGGCCGTGACGACGAGAACACCGGCTCGGCGCTGACCGTGCTGGCCGCGCTCAGCGACGAGCTGCGCGAGCAGCTGGTGGCGGTCGCGGTGGACTCCCCGGTGCAGATCCGCCTGGAACTGCGCAAGGGGCGGACGGTCATCTGGGGCGACGAGACCGCGAGCGAGCAGAAGAGCACGGTCGCCACCGCGCTGCTGCGGGTGAAGGGCGACGAGATCGACGTGAGTGCCCCGTCGCTGGTGACCATTCGCTAGACATGCTGGTAAACGGACAAAGCGTGATGAACGCAATAAATGGTTCAAGGTTACGGGTGAGTCGGATACTCACCACGTAAGCGGACGCGACACGCCGCCCCGGGTCTTTGGCTGAGGCGGCATGTCCGCATACGTTGCCCCGAGAGGTTCGAATGGTTGACATAACTGTGAACCTCTAGTAGAGGGTGAGGGTTTCCTCGCCCTCCCTTGTACGGCAGCGGATGTCGAAGTGCGGTTCTGCGAAACCGCAGGGGCCGTCGACATCCGCCAACCCTGGAAGGGATGGCTGAGCCCGATGACACCTCCACACAACTACCTTGCGGTCATCAAGGTCGTCGGCATCGGCGGCGGCGGCGTGAACGCTGTGAACCGCATGATCGAGGTTGGGCTCAAGGGCGTGGAGTTCATCGCCATCAACACAGACGCCCAGGCGCTGCTGATGAGCGATGCCGACGTCAAGCTGGACGTCGGCCGGGAGCTGACCCGTGGACTGGGCGCCGGCGCCCAGCCCGAGGTCGGCAAGAACGCCGCCGAGGACCACCGGGACGAGATCGAAGAGGTGCTCAAGGGCGCCGACATGGTCTTCGTCACCTGTGGCGAGGGCGGCGGCACCGGAACAGGCGGCGCGCCCGTGGTCGCCAACATCGCCCGCAAGCTGGGCGCTCTCACCATCGGCGTGGTGACCCGCCCGTTCAACTTCGAGGGCAAGCGCCGCCAGGTGCAGGCCGAGGCCGGCATCGACGAGCTGCGCAACCAGTGCGACACCCTGATCGTGATCCCGAACGACCGGCTGCTCGCCCTGGGCGACCGGGGGATCAGCATGATGGACGCGTTCCGTCAGGCCGACCAGGTGCTGCTCTCCGGTGTGCAGGGCATCACCGACCTGATCACCACGCCGGGTCTGATCAACCTGGACTTCGCCGACGTCAAGAGCGTGATGAGCAACGCCGGCAGCGCGCTCATGGGCATCGGCAGCGCGCGCGGCGACAACCGTGCGGTCGAGGCGGCCGAGAAGGCGATCTCCAGCCCGCTGCTGGAGCAGAGCATGGACGGCGCCCGCGGCGTGCTGCTCTCCATCGCCGGCGGCTCGGACCTGGGTCTCTTCGAGATCAACGACGCGGCGCAGCTGGTGACCGATGCGGCCCACCCGGACGCGAACATCATCTTCGGCGCGGTCATCGACGACGCCCTCGGCGACGAGGTGCGGGTCACCGTGATCGCGGCCGGCTTCGACGCGGGCTCGCCCTCCTACAAGCCGGCCGAGCCGATGCGCAAGGTGCCGGCGCCGTCCACCGGTGGCAGCTCGCTCCCGCCGGTGAGCACGCCGCCGGTGAACACGCCGCCGGCGACCACGCCGCCGCCGCGCAGCCGGGTGCTCTTCGACGACGTGGACGTGCCGGACTTCTTGAAGAACGGTTCCTGAAGCACACCTCTCCCGTACCTCAAGAAGGTTGAACCTTGACCGACCCCGGACGGCGCGCTGAGCTCGCCGCCTCTCTCGAACAGGTGCGGGAGCGCATCGAACGCGCCTGCGTGGCGGCCGGGAGGCCGCCCGGAGCGGTCACCCTGACCGCGGTGACCAAGACGTACCCGGCGAGCGACGTCCTGTTGCTCGCCGGGCTCGGCGTCACGGACGTGGGGGAGAACCGCGATCAGGAGGCGGCCGCCAAAGCGGCCGAGGTCAGCGCCGCGGGCGTGCGCCTGCGCTGGCACTTCGTCGGCCGGCTGCAGCGCAACAAGGCCGGATCGGTGATCCGGTACGCGGATGTGATCGAGTCGGTGGACTCGGTCCGCCTGGCCGCCGCCCTGGCGAAGGCGGCGGCCGAGCGGGAGACACCGTTGGAGGTGCTCGTCCAGGTGAGCCTGGACGGCGACCCGGCACGCGGGGGCGTGACTGGAGACGATCTCTGGCGGGTATCCGACGCGGTGGCCTCGTCGGAGGCTCTGCGGCTCGGCGGCGTCATGGCCGTTGCGCCGCTCGGCGAGGACCCCGGCGCGGCCTTCGCCCGGCTGGCCGTCATCGCAGGCCGGATGGCCTCCGACCACCCCGGCGCGACGACCGTTTCGGCGGGCATGAGCGGGGATCTGGAGGCCGCCGTCCGGCATGGGGCGACACACGTACGGATCGGTACATCTTTACTCGGGATGCGAAACTCGCTGCGGTAGCCTTGCGGCGGGCAGCAAACTACACAGGTGTTGTTTTACGCGACCGCTCGCGGGACATGATCCACACCGCGGCCGGGGCGTCCGACGACGCAGCGTCGCAACGGGTCGTGGGTCCGAATCGGACCCGGTCAACCGGCTCGTGAGGGGGGACGCGGCACGCCAGGGGGCGCGGGCCGCAACAGCGGACGGAGGTGGGGGCATGGACTCTCGGTTGGGGGAGATGGCATGAGTGACCGGAGGGAGTTCACGCCATCGACGGTTTGCGCTTCTGATTCCCGAGTGGGGGCCGGCGCATGAGCGGAGGCGCATTTCGCAAGGCGGGCGTCTGGCTCGGCCTCGTCGAGGAGGACGACGACCGCGGTTATGAGGACCGGGGTTACCGGGAGAGTTCCTACCGTTCCCGGGAGCGCGAGCGTGCCGACCGCTACTCGAGCGACCGCTACTCCGACGAGTTCGCCGAGGAGGAGGACGAGGAGGAGCGCGCCGTTCCGCGGGCCCGGTCCGACCGTCGCTCGTCGCGTGCCGACCTGGACCGCTCGTCGCGTGCCGACCTCGACCGTTCGTCCCGTGCCGACCTGGACCGCTCGTCTCGTGCGGACCTGGACCGTTCGTCGCGCGCCGACCTGGACCGGGAGGAGAGCGAGCGTCTCGATCGGGCGAGTGTCCGCTCCATCACCCGGCCGTCGGCCGCGCCCGAGCCGTCCGGCGCCCTGACCTACTCCACGCGGGACAACCTGGCGCTCAAGCCGCAGCCCGTGCACCCGGAGCCGGTCCGCCAGCGCCAGGTCGAGGAGGAGCAGCGGTACCAGATCACCACGCTGCACCCGACCACGTACCGGGAGGCGCGGACCATCGGCGAGCACTTCCGCGACGGCGTACCGGTCATCATCAATCTCACCGAGATGGACGAGTCGGACGCCCGCCGGCTGGTCGACTTCGCCGCCGGGCTGGCCTTCGGCCTGAGGGGTACGATCGAGCGCGTGACCAACCGGGTCTTCCTGCTCTCTCCGGCGAATGTGCAGGTCACCGCAGAGGACAAGGCGAAGATCGCCGAGGGTGGCTTCTTCACCCAGAGCTGATCGACCCGAAACTGATTGACCCGAACGAGGGATCCGCCTGACGTGCTGTCGATCGTGTTCCAGATTCTCTACATATTCCTGTACATCTTCTTCATGGTGCTGTTGGCCAGGTTCGTGCTGAGCGCGGTGCTCCAGTACGGACGGCGCTGGCAGCCCAGTCGGGGCGCCTCGGCCGGGCTCGAAGCCGTGTGGAGCGTCACGGATCCGCCCCTCAAGGCGTTGAGGCGTGTGATCCCACCGCTGCGCATTGGTAACGTGAGTTTGGACCTGGCTTCCATCGTGCTGCTGGTTATCCTGTTCGTGCTCATGGACTTCGTATTGGCAAGACTGATCGTGCAGTACAGCTAGACAGCAGCCCCAACCGCGGCCGCGACTGACCCGAGGAGTTTCGATGCCGCTGACCCCGGCCGACGTTCATAACGTCGCCTTCAAGAAGCCCCCGATCGGCAAGCGGGGGTATGACGAGGAGGAGGTCGACGCCTTCCTTGACGAGGTGGAGCGCGAGCTCGCCCGTCTGATCGAGGAGAACAACGAGCTTCGTGCCCAGGTCGAGCGCGGTGGCCGTGGCGGCGCCCCCGCCGGTCCCGCGTCGGACCCCCGCCTGGCGGCCGAGCTCAACGAGCTGAAGGCGCAGCTGGACCGTGTCCAGCGCGACAAGACCGCGGCCGAGCAGGCGGCCCGGCAGATGCAGGCCGAGCTGGAGCAGGTTCGTGCGCAGGGCCCCGGCCCGGGCGCCGGCGCCGGTGGCGCGGATGGCGAGCAGCAGGCCCTGCGCGTGCTGATGATGGCCCAGCGCACCGCCGACGACCACGTGGCCGACGCGCGCCGCGAGGCCGACAAGCTTCTCTCCGACGCCCGCTCCAAGGCGGAGGAGGTCACCCGCGAGGCCCGGGCCAAGGCCGACGCCCTCGAGCGGGACGCCCGCCAGCGCCACCAGGAGGCCATGGGCGGCCTGGACGCGAAGCGGACCGCGCTGCAGAAGCACATCGAGGAGCTGAAGCAGTTCGAGCGGGAGTACCGCACGCGTCTCAAGGCGTACCTGGAGAGCCAGCTCCGCGACCTGGACGGCCGTGGGCAGGGCCTCGAGGCCGAGCTGACCCGCGCCGACTCCAGCCGGGCCGTGGGTGGTTCGGGCGGTCTCGCCGCAGCCGGTCTCGCCGGGTCGTACGGCGGTGGCCGGACCAACTCCATCGAATCGGGTCGCTGACACAGCCCCCGCACCGCGACGAGGATGAGCCATGATCGTTGCTAGTCTCCTGCTCATCCCCGTCGCGGTTCTGTTTCTCGCGCTGGGCCTGGTCAACGGCTCGAGCAGCCTTCTCATAGCCTCGATCGTGGTCAGCCTGCTGGCCACTGTCGCGCTGGTCATCGGCACCCGGCAGGCCGCCGCCCGGCGCGCCGCCGAGGAGGCCTCCACCGCGCCGGGGCGGACCGGCCGCCGTGATCCCGAGTTCGGCGAGCCGGTGACTCCGGCCCCCGCTCCGTCGCCCGCCTTCGCGGAAGATTCTGCCTCCGAGCCGGTGGCCGCCGCAGGCGAATCCCGCAGCTACGACGAGCCCGTTCCGGTCGATGTGGACGAGGCCCGCGCGGCCGGCGCTCGCGACGCGGAAGCCCGTCTGGGTGACGTCCGGGAGCCCGCCGGGCCGTCCCGCGCAGACTATGCCGATTCTGACTCCACGGCAGATTCCGGCCCGGAGACCGAGGACCTGCCACCGGTGGGCGGGGAGTCCGACGAGCACGCGTGGCCCCCGGCCGCCGCCGAGCCCGCGGTGGAGCAGCCGGACGAGTTCGACGAGCCCGCCGCCGACGATCCGGACGACGAGCCGCTGCCCCAGTCGGTGCGGCCCGCCGACGCGGTGCTGGTGGCCCGGTTCGACACCGAGGTGCTCGTGGTGGACGGCCGCCCGCGGTACCACATGGCGGACTGTCCGCACCTGGTCGGCCGGCTGACCGAGCCGCTGCCGGTGAACGAGGCGGTCGAGCTCGGGTTCAGCCCGTGCGGTCTGTGCCGGCCGGTGGACCGGCTGGTGGCCGCTGTGGCCCAGCAGCGTTGAGAGTTCCGGTGGGCGGTGCCTCGGTACCGGTGCGGGTGCGCCCCGGCGCCGGCCGGACCAGGGTGGGCGGCCGTTACGAGGGCCCGCACGGTCCCGCTCTGATCATCGCGGTGGGCGCGCCGGCGGTGGACGGCAAGGCCACCGAGGCGGTGCGCCGGGCGCTCGCCGCGGCGCTGGGGGTCCGGGCGTCCACGGTGTCCCTGCGGCTCGGGGCGACCAGCCGGGACAAGGTCTTCACGGTGGCGGCGCCGCCGGAGGAGTGGCAACGGCGGCTCACCGAGCTACGCGACGACATCGGGTGATCTCTGCGTCACTGTGGGTGTATCGTCGGCAATCCGACGCCCCGGTGCGTGCTTCGTGGTTGTTTGTCTCTTCCGGGCGCTCTGCCGGGTTGTCGGGATACTTCACGTTCCGTATCCTTGCCAACCTCACCGAGTGCGCGGCCGTCCTATCAGCCGCGCCGTTTGTGCAGGTGGGGCAAGATCTACCGCGGTTTCGCGCGCTGCCGACAGGACGCGCCGGCCCGGTGGCACGGGGACCAGACAGGGGAGCGGACGGCCCGGCCCGGCGAGCCGGGCCGCCCGGTTCCGCAGACCGCTGACCGCCGCGCCGGGCGCGCGGCCGAGGGAGCGACGATGGCGAAGGCAACCGACATCCGGCCCGGTTCGACCGGTACGTCCGCCGCGGAGCGCAGCCGCAGCGTCTCGGAGACCGAGGAGATCCGGACAGCGCTGGTCGCGCGGCGTGACGAGCTGCAGGCCGAGTACGATCAGGCGCTCAGCGAGATCACCGAGTTGCAGCGCGAGCGGTTCGCCGACTCGGCCGGGGACGACCAGGCCGACACCGGCACCAAGACGTTCGAGCGGGAGCAGGAGATCACGCTGGCCAACAACCTGCTCGAGCGGATCACACAGGTCGAACGCGCGATCGATCGGCTCGGGTCGGGCAACTACGGTTGGTGTGAGCGGTGCGGCACCCAGATCCCGGTCGAGCGGCTGGCTGCGTTCCCCTCCGCCACTCTCTGTGTCTCGTGCAAGCAGTTGGAGGAACGACGCTGAACGCCGACGAACAGGCCGCGCCGGGGTTCGCACCCCGTGCGGTTGCCGTCCTGGCCGCCACCGCGGTGGCCGCCGTGGCGGTCGACCAGTGGGTCAAGCACCTTTCCACCGAGAACCTCGATCCCGGCGAGCCGGTTCGCGTCCTCGGTGGCCTGATCTACCTGTCGCTGCTGCGCAACAGCGGAGCGGCGTTCAGTTTCGGCAGCGACTACACCTGGGTGTTCCCGCTGATCACCCTGGTCGTGGTCGGCGTGATCGTCTGGCTGGCGACGAAGCTGCGCTCCGTGCCGTGGGCGGTGGCGCTCGGCCTGGTGCTGGGCGGCGCCCTGGGCAACCTGGGCGACCGCCTGTTCCGTGCGCCCGGCCCGTTCCAGGGCCACGTGGTCGACATGATCAGCGTCTTCGCGCCGTACGGGGAGAGATTCGCGGTCTTCAACATCGCCGACAGCTGCCTAACCGTCGGGGTGTGCCTCGCCGTGCTCCTGGAGCTGACCGGCCGCCAGCGTGACGGCAGCCGGATCACCAAACAGAAACCGGCGGCGGAGCCCCGGGCGGAGGAACAAGCATGAGCGAGCTTGCGAGCGAATCATCAGGCTCAGGGTTGAACTCATGGCGACGCCGGAGCGCAGCGGAGGTGGCGGCATGAGCGGGCAGCGATCCCTGCCGGTGCCGGACGGACTCGACGGGATGCGGCTGGACCAGGCCGTGTCCCGCCTCTTCGGGCTCTCCCGGACGGCCGCGGCCACCCTGGTGGAGTCCGGTGACGCGCTGGTCGACGGCATCCCCCGGCTGAAGTCGGAGAAGGTGGTGGCCGGCTCCTGGCTGGAGGTGACGCTGCCGTCGCCGGTGGACGCCCCGGCCATGGTGGCCGAGCCGGTGCACGGCCTCGGGATCATCTACAGCGACGACGACATCGTGGTGGTGGACAAGCCGGTCGGCGTGGCCGCCCACCCGAGCCCCGGCTGGACCGGCCCGACCGTGGTCAGCGGGCTGGCCGCCATGGGGCAGAACGTCGCGACCAGCGGGGCCGCCGAGCGACAGGGCATCGTGCACCGCCTCGACGTGGGCACCACCGGGCTCATGGTGGTGGCCAAGAGCGAGATGGCGTACAGCGTGCTGAAGCGGGCGTTCAAGGAGCGCGAGGTGGAGAAGCGGTACCACGCGGTGGTGCAGGGGCACCTGGATCCGCTGCGCGGCACCATCGACGCCCCGATCGACCGGCACCCGACGGCCGACTACAAGTTCGCCGTCATGTCCGGGGGCAAGCCGAGCGTCACCCACTACGACACGGTGGAGGCGTTCCGTTCGGCGAGCCTGGTGGACGTGCGCCTGGAGACGGGGCGGACGCACCAGATCCGGGTGCACTTCTCGGCGATGCGGCACCCCTGCGTGGGCGACCTGACGTACGGGGCCGATCCGACGCTGGCGGCCCGGCTCAAACTGGACCGGCAGTGGCTGCATGCACGCGAGCTGGCGTTCGAACACCCCCGTACGCACGATGAGGTCCGCTTCGTCAGCGACTACCCTGCTGACCTGAAACACGCGCTGGACGTCCTCCAGGACGCCGGCTGACCGTCGGGAGCATCACCGTGGGCCGTGCGCACGGCATGCGGGCAGTCCTTGTCCGGTTCGGGAGCACCTCGCTCCGGTCGCAGATCATGACCGGAGCGGCGCTGGCGGCTACCGTGGCGCTGGTGCTGGCGGTGTTCTGGGCCGGCCGGGAGCCGCCGGTGGGCGCCGAGACCGGCGACGTGGTGCGGGTCGGGGTGGTCGAGGGCCAGTCGGTGGGCGGCTATCTGGAGGCCTCCCGTGACGAGCTGGCGCGGCTCACCGACCCGTCCGCCCCGGCCGCCGGGGACACCTGGGCGCTGGTCGCCCTCCGGCGCTACGCGACACCGGCCCGGCTGCCCGGCCTGCTCGCCGGCGCGCAGGTGGCGCAGGTGTACACCCGGGTGCCGTCGACCGGATCGCGGACGGCGGTGAACCGGATCCCGGTCTTCCGGCTGCCCGACGACGTGACCGCCGGGATGATCTCGGCGGCGGTCGCCCGGGATCGTGAGAACGCCGACTACCAGCGGCTCAGCCGGGCGCTGACCGGTGACGGGCGCAACGAGATGCGGCTGCGGGCGGCGTACGAGAGCGCCGCCCGGATCGCGGCCATGGAGGCCGCCGCCTACCGCGCCGGGTGCGAGTGCGTCTTCGCGGCGGTGGTCCGCGGCACTCCGGCGGCACTGGACGGCATCGCGGCCCGGCCCTGGGTGCGGGTGGTGGATCCGGCGCCGGAGGTGCGCCAGCTCGACCGCACCGAGTTCCGGCCGCCGCTGCCGGAGGAGCTGGAGACCGTGTCACCCGCACCGTCGCCGTCGGCCGTGCCATCCGGCATGCCCGGCGTTGCCCCGGACGTCGCCGGACCGTTACCGTCGTCGATCGGGATCCATGTGACATCCACCTCACCCGAAAGTTCAGCCCGTACGCCGTCCGCAGCCGTAATGCCTTCCGAGGATCCCGTTGCCGTACCCTCGACGTCGGACACGAGTCCTGCTCATGAAGGTTCGGATGCGTCACCGGGAGCATCCAGCGACGACTCCGGCCGTTAAGTCTTCCGTTCGCGCAACGTTCGGCTGGATGGATGTGCACGACCGGGATGCCGTCATGTGATCAAGAACGACCGGGGGATGGGCGGTCGGTCGGTGGCCCGAATAGGGTTCTCCTCCGTAGCCTGTCAGGGGCGAGACCATCGCCGTCAATGATCGGGTAGGCGCAGAAAGGACGAGCCGTGGACGGGACCGAGACCGGCTGGGGCCGGCCTGCGGAACCAGCCCCGCGCTGGCGGGCGCTGCTCGACCGTGCCCGGCATGGTGGCCGCAGCGACGAGCCCGAGGATGCTCAGCAGCAGCCGGAGACGCCCTCGCAGCAGCCATGGACCCAGCAGCAGCCGCCGACCCGTGGTTCGGCGCAGGTCGAGCGCCGGCCGTTCAACCCGCTCGACCCGAGGCAGTCCGCGTTCGACGGACGGCAGGGTCAGCAGCAGCCGCAGCCCGGCGGTTTCGAGCGCCGCGCCCCGGAGCCGCCGGCCGAGCCGCAGCGCGCCGTCCCGCAGCGGCCGATCAACCCGCTCGACCCGCGCTGGCAGCGCGGCCGCGAGCAGGAACAGCACAGCTTCTTCGAGCCGGCTCCGCGTTCCGCGCCGCAGGCCCCGGTCCAGCCGCCCGCCCGGGAGTACGGCGGGCCCGGCGCCTACCCGCCGCAGCCCAGCGCCTACCCGCCGGCCGGTAAGGGCTACACGCCACCGGCCCCGCCGCCGCAGCAGCAGAACGGCTACCCGGCGCCCGCCGCGGCGTACGGGGCGCAGGCCGCCGCGTACCCCCAGGCCCCGGTCGCCCCGGTGGCACCGATCGCTCCGGTCGTGCCGGTCGCGCCGCCGGCCGTGCCACCGCAGATGCCGCTGCCGCAGGTGACGCCCGCCCGGGCGCCCGCCGTGCCGGTCTCGCCGGCGCCCGCGGCCGCCCGGATCGAGTGGCGGCAGAGCCGCACCGAGGACGGCATGGACCGCGCCGTCTCGATCATGCGGCGCAAACTGGGCAAACCCCGGGTGCTCGCGTTCGCCAACCCGAAGGGCGGCGTGCACAAGACCACCGCGACCGTGCTCGCCGCGGCTACCATCGGCAGCGTCCGTGGACGCGGCGTGCTGGCGTGGGACGACAACGAGCTGCGCGGAACCCTCGGCCTGCGGGCCGGCAGCGCCCGGCACGCCCGGACCATAAAGCATCTGCTCGCCGACCTGATGCGGATCGAGAGCCTGCACGGCGACGCGCTGCTGCAGGAACTGGACGCCTACCTGCGCCACGCCTCCGACGGCTCCTACGACGTGCTGGCAGGCGAGGAGAACCCGCGGTTCGCCCAGCGGCTCGACCAGGCCACCGTGCGCCGGGTGATGGACCTGCTACGCCGTACCCATGACGTGATCTGCGTCGACACCGGCAACAACGTGGAGAGCGTCAACTGGCAGACCGTGATGCGGTCGGCGGACCAGCTGGTGATCACCACGGTGCCCCGGGAGGACGCGGCGTTCACCGCCGACTGGATGCTCGACGTGCTGGAGGAGGGCGGGCAGGGCGCCATGGTGGCCAACGCCGTGACCCTCATCTCCTGCCCCTCGCCGGGCAAGCTGCCGCTGCTGGAGGACTTCAAGCGGCACTTCGCCACGCGTACCCGCGCGGTCGCCGTGGTGCCCTACGACCCGGCTCTCGAGGTCGGCTCCTCGATCGAGTACGGCGACCTGCAACAGGAGACCCGGCAGGCCTGGCTCCGCGCGGCGTCGGTGATGCTGGAGCCCTTCGCGGAGTAGGTTTCTGTCGTAGGGCGGGGCTAGGCTTCACGGCACTGTTCGGGGAAGAGGGGGTTCCGGGTGTCTGACTCGTTCGTGCACCTTCACGTGCACACTGAGTATTCAATGCTCGACGGGGCGGCCCGGATCAAGGAACTTCTCGGTGAGGCCAAGCGGCTCGGCATGCCCGCCGCAGCGATCACCGACCACGGCAACATGCACGGGGCGTATGACTTCTATACGCAGGCCAAGGCCGCTGACCTGATCCCGGTCATCGGGGTCGAGGCCTATGTCGCGCCGGAGTCACGGCTGGACAAGAAGCGCATCAAGTGGGGCCGCCCGGAGCAGAAGAGCGACGACGTCTCCGGTAACGGTGCGTATACGCACATGACCATGTGGGCGCGCAACGCGGTCGGTTTGAAGAACCTGTTCCGGCTCAACTCGCGGGCCTCCATCGAGGGCCAGCTCGGTAAGTACCCGCGGATGGACTTCGACATCATCGCGGAGCACGCCGAGGGCATCATGGGCACCACCGGCTGCCCGTCCGGCGCGGTGCAGACCCGGCTGCGGCTGGGCATGTTCGACGAGGCGCTCAAGTCGGCCGCGAGGTACCAGGAGGCGCTCGGCAAGGAGCACTACTTCCTGGAGATCATGGACCACGGTCTGTCGATCGAGAAGCGGGTCCGCGACGGGCTGCTGGAGATCGGCAAGAAGCTGAACCTTCCTCCGCTGGTCACCAACGACTCCCACTACACGTACGAGGCGCAGGCCGAGGCGCACGACGTGCTGCTGTGCGTGCAGACCGGCAGCAACATCGCCGACCCGAACAGGTTCCGCTTCGACGGCAACGGCTACTTCGTGAAGTCGGCCGACCAGATGCGTGCCGTCGACTCCTCCGAGGCCTGGCAGGAGGGCTGCCGCAACACCCTGCTGGTGGCCGAGAAGGTGGACGTCGACGGGATGTTCACGTTCAAGAACCTGATGCCCCGGTTCCCCATCCCGGACGGCTACACCGAGCCGGAGTACTTCCGCCACATCGCCTTCGAGGGCCTGCGCCGCCGCTTCCCGGACGGCATCCCCGAGACGCACGTCAAGCAGGCCGAGTATGAGCTGGGCGTCATCATCGAGATGGGCTTCCCGGCGTACTTCCTGGTGGTCGCCGACTTCATCCAGTGGGCGAAGAACAACGGCATCGCGGTCGGCCCGGGCCGTGGTTCGGCGGCGGGTTCCCTGATCGCGTACGCGATGGGCATCACCGACCTCGACCCGCTCCTGCACGGCCTGATCTTCGAGCGGTTCCTCAACCCCGAGCGCATCTCGATGCCCGATGTCGACATCGACTTCGACGAGCGCCGGCGCGGCGAGGTGATCCGCTACGTCACCGAGAAGTGGGGCGACGACAAGGTCGCCCAGATCGCGACGTTCGGCACGATCAAGGCCAAGGCCGCGATCAAGGACTCGGCCCGCGTGCTGGGCTATCCCTTCGCGGTCGGCGACAAGATCACCAAGGCGCTGCCGCCGGACGTCATGGGCAAGGGCATCCCGATCTCCGGCATCTTCGACAAGGAACACAAGCGGTACAACGAGGCCGGCGAGGTCCGCACCCTCTACGAGACCGACCCCGACGTCAAGAAGGTCATCGACACCGCCAAGGGCATCGAGGGCCTGATCCGGCAGACCGGTGTGCACGCCGCCGGCGTCATCATGTCCGCCGAGCCGATCATCGACCACATCCCGCTGTCCCGCCGGGACGCCGACGGGGCGATCATCACGCAGTTCGACTACCCGACCTGCGAGACGCTCGGCCTGCTGAAGATGGACTTCCTCGGCCTGCGGAACCTGACGATCATCGACGACGCCAACAAGAACATCGAGCTCAACCACGGGGCGAAACTCGATCTGCTGGCGCTGCCACTGGACGATCCGAAGGCGTACGAGCTGTTGTCCCGCGGCGACACGCTCGGCGTGTTCCAGCTCGACGGCGGGCCG